>NZ_LOWC01000001.1:0-106202 GCF_001522845.1 Burkholderia sp. BDU5
GCGACCGCCGCGCCCGCGCGCGCGAGCTCCAGCGCGATTTCCTTGCCGATGCCGCTTGCTGCGCCTGTCACGACCGCCGCTTTCCCGTTCAAATTCGAAGTCATTCCCCAAGTCTCCATCAGTTAAGTCAATGAAAGCATCGCGTCCGGCATCTGCCCACTCAGCCGGACGGCATAGGCCGAATGGCCGGCTGTCGCGCCGCGGCCGACATTGCTATTGTGCATGAACGAGATCGCGCACCGCGGTCAAACAGGCTAAGCTTGTTGTCGGTCACGCTCGATCGGAGACGATATGAACTACCGGAGGCTAGGACGTTCTGGATTGCAGGTCAGCGAACTGTCGATCGGGTCGTGGGTCACCTACGGCAACCAGGTCGATCGCCGCGCCGCTCGCGAATCGCTGGCCGCAGCGCATGATGCCGGCGTCAATTTCTTCGACAACGCCGAAGTATATGCAGGCGGCAAATCCGAGGAAATTATGGGGCATGCGCTGAAATCGCTTGGCTGGCCGCGCATCAGCTATGTGGTTTCGACGAAGTTCTTCTGGGGGCTCGCGGAAGCGCCGAATCAATACCACACCCTCAACCGCAAATACCTGCTGCACGCGATCGACGCCTCGCTGCAGCGTCTGCAGCTCGACTACGTTGACCTCGTGTTCTGCCATCGTCCCGACCCGAGCACGCCGATCGAGGAAACCGTATGGGCGATGAGCGACATCATCGCGCGCGGCAAGGCGCTCTACTGGGGCACGTCGGAATGGAGCGCCGACGAGATCCGCGCCGCATACGAAATCGCTGAACGGCATCATCTGCGCAAACCAGCGATGGAACAGCCGCAATACAATCTATTTCATCGCAAGCGCGTCGAGCAGGAATACAAGCGCCTCTATGACGATTTCGGAATGGGACTCACGACCTGGAGTCCACTCGCATCGGGGCTGTTGACCGGGAAGTACCGGCACGGCGTTCCCGCTGGCAGCCGGGCGGAAATCCACGGCTATGACTGGCTACGCGAGCAATTGACGGACCCGGCTAAGAACAACATCGTCGATGAGCTCGGTGACATCGCGAACGAGCTCGGTTGCACCGTAGGCCAGCTCGCGCTCGCCTGGGTGCTGAAGAACCCGCGCGTCAGCACGGTAATCACGGGCGCGTCGCGCGTCGAGCAGATCGTCGAAAACATGCGCTCGCTCGACGTTGCGGCGAAGCTCGCACCGGACGTGAAGCAGCGGATCGAGCAGATCGTCGGCGATGTCTATCAGTAGCCGGGCGGCAGGCTACATCGCATACTCGCGTACAATACGCGACCACATCGGCCGGCCATGCCCGCGAATCCGGCAGCATGGCTCGCACGTGTTGGCGCTCGACCGATTTCCACGTATCGCTCCCGTATTTCTCTCGCCATGCTCAGCTATCGTCACGGCTTTCACGCCGGCAATCATGCGGACGTCCTCAAGCACGCCGTCGTCGTGCAGTTGCTGCGTCATTTGAACAAGAAAGACAAGTCGTATTGGTACATCGATACGCACGCTGGTGCTGGCGTCTACTCGCTGTTCGACGGATATGCGGCAAAAACCGGCGAATTCGGCACGGGGATCGAGAAAATCTGGGACGCGACAGATCTACCCGAGGCGCTTTCCGACTATGTCGACGAAGTCAGGGCGCTGAACAGCGACGGCGAATTGCGCTACTACCCGGGCTCCCCTTATCTCGCATGGCGGCTGATGCGCGAGCAGGATCGGATGCGCCTGTTCGAGCTTCACAGCACTGAAATCGATGTGCTGCGCCATAATTTTCGCGATGCAGGACGGCGCGTGATGATCTATACGGGCGATGGATTCGAAGGCATCAAGGCGCTGCTGCCTCCGCCGCCGCGGCGTGCGCTCGTATTGATCGATCCGTCATACGAGGACAAGCGCGATTACGCCAAAACGCTCACCTGCGTCGAAGAAAGCCTGAAACGATTTGCAACGGGATGCTATGCAATTTGGTATCCGCAGGTGAGCCGCCCCGAGTCGCAGAAATTCCCGGATCATCTAAAAGGGCTGCAACCGAACAACTGGCTGCATCTGAGCTTGACCGTAAGCCGGCCTCCATCGGATGGTTATGGACTCTTCGGCAGCGGGATGTTCATCCTGAATCCGCCGTATACGCTGATCGACGCAATGAAAGATACGCTCCCGTACCTCGTCGAAACACTCGGCCAGGACAGCAGCACGAAGTTCGCGATCGAGCATCGCGGCAGCTGACACCGGCGTCGCGGCCTATTGACGCGGCTGGGGCGCCTTCAGCGGCACAGCCGGATTGGGCACCTCGATGTATGGGACGACGACCATCGGCGCAATCGAACCGGGCGGCAGCCCCGTCATCGGAGCAGGTTGCGCCGGCGCAGCGATCGGGGCACGTGAGAGTGACGCATTTTGCAGCACGATGCCGCCCTTGCCGTCGTGAATCCCGCTTTGCGTATCCAGGATCAACGGCGCGCCGTTTGTCCCAGCGAGCGCAGGCACCGTGGTACCGCATAGTGCGACGCAACTCGTCGCGAAGCAGAAGAAGCGATTGACGACTCTCATCAGGCCCCCGTTTCGAACGACGCTTGATTGTACGTTGACCGCCCACAATGTCCGGCGGTCAACGTTTCCAGCTTACGAAAAGACAAAGCCCCGTCAATACGGGGCTTCTTTGCTTGCGCACTTGGGCGCTCGGTGCGACGTCTTGCCGCTCCGATTTACAGCGAGTAGCCGTTAGTTTCCAGCGAGCGGATGCGCTGCTCGAGCTGGACGATATCGCTCGACGAAGCCAGATAGGCTTCACGGCGGTTGCGTTCTGCAGCCTCAAACCAGTTGCTCAGCTTTTCGATGATGTAGGCAAACATATTGGCTCTCCAAGGAAGATTGAGATCCCCTGGTGAATCGATAACAGGGATATCCCTCATAGGGTTAACCCGATTATAGCCTGATTGCACCAACTTGCCAGTGAAATGCTCGAATGTGATGCATGCCAATTTGGAATAGATCAAACAATTCCGTCTTAAACATCTGATTTTTCTGACAACTTGCGTGACGTGCAGTGCACGAGCGCGTAGTTGCACGCACTATTTTGGATCGCAGCAAGGATCAGCCAATCGCTCCAAAATGGGGCAGTCCGGACGATCGTCTCCGCTGCAATGGGCGGCGAGGTTCGCAAGCGTGTTCCGCATCTCGGTAAGCTCGGCGATCCGGCCGTCAAGCTCGGCCACGTGCTCGAGTGCAATCGCTTTGACCTCGGCGCTCGCTCTCGAGCGATCTTGCCAGAGCGCGAGCAGCTTTCTAATGTCGTCGACGAGAAATCCGAGTCGTCGCGCTTGGCGGATGAAACGTAGCAAGTGGATTTCTTCGTCGTGGTAGACGCGATATCCTGAGTCGGTCCGTTCCGCCGGATTGAGAAGGCCCACGCTTTCGTAGTAACGGATCATCTTCGCGCTGACGCCCGATGCCTTGGCAACTTCACCGATGTTCACCGTTTGCTCCAGATAGGATTGAAGATTGAAATGTTAGCGCGTTCTTCGGAATATCTACTTGGCCGGCGATCGGTGGCTACGGCTCGAGTTAAAGCCCGCGCGCCGTCCCATGGAGCTGTACTTGAGGCGAGCTGCCGGTTCGAGGCGGGATAAATGTGATCTTTCCGGAAGAGATCTGGCGAATTAGAAGAGGGTTGGATCGGCGTATGCCCGACGGCAGATTTCAACCGGTCGATCCACGCCAGCAGTAAGCATCCGACGAATGCCGTGTCGACGAGGGGCTGAAGCTACTGTAGATCGTCAACTATCTTGGCCGGTCGAGCGACAACTATGATGGCCGGTCGGCTGGGGTAATTTTGTCACTCGTCAGGTGGTCATAGTTGTCGTTTCCTCCGGTTCGGTGTCGGGTAATTGACGTCGCCGCGTGCGCTTGTTGTGGCTGGCGCTGCGACGCCGGTAGCTTTCGACGTTCAGCTCGAAGATCATCGAGTGATGGACCAGGCGGTCGATGGCGGCCACCGTCATCGACGGGTCGGGGAACACGTCGTTCCAGCCGGAGAACGGCTGGTTGGCCGTGATCAGAAGACTGCGCCGCTCGTACCGCTCAGCGATCGTTCGAACAGCACACTGATCTCCGCTTGGTCCTTGCGCACGTACAACAGGTCGTCGAGGATGATCAGGTCGAGCGGTCGAGCTTGCTGAGCATCGACGGCAACTGGAGGCTCTGGCGGGCCGCCTGCAGCTTCTGCACGAGTTCGCTGGTGCGGGTGAATAGCACGCGGTAGCCGGCGTCGATCAGCGCATGGCCAATGCCGGAGCCGAGATGCGCCTTGCCGCCGCCCGGCGGCCCGAACGGCAGGATCGTCGCGCCTTTCTCGAGCCACGAATCGCCGGTCGCGAGCGCCATCACGTGCGCCTTCGAGACCATCGGCACCATGCCGAAGTCGAAGCTGTCGAGTGTCTTGGTCGAGTCCAGGTGCGATTCAGCACGGTGACGCTCGATACGGCGTTTCACACGCTCGGCCAGTTCGTGCTCGAGCAGTGCGCCGAGCAGTCGCGAGGCCTGCCAGCCTTCCTTGTCGGAGCGCTGTGCAAATTCAGGCCACAGGCGCGCGATCGTCGGCAGCCGCAGCTCGTTGAGCATCAGTCCCAGGCGCGAGGCATCGTAGGTTACAGGCGCGTTCATGCCGCCACCTCCTCGTCGAGCAGCGTGTCGTAGAGTGCCGCGGGCGGCATCTCGACCACGACCTCCGGACACTGCGCCTCCCGCGGCGCGAACTCGCCGCGCAACTGCTCGAGATCGGGCAGCTCGCCTGCCGCCAGCAAGGCGTCGAGCCGATCGGCGAGCGTGGCTTCGACGCCGTGGTTCGCAGCCAACTCGAGCAACCCGACCATCGTCTTGCAGGCGTCGCGCTGCGACATCCGGGCTTCGAGCTGTTCCCAGGTCAGGCGATACGCCTCGCGCGGGAACAGGTCATCACGGAACGCCAGCCCCTTGAACGCCTGGGGCTTGCGCTTGAGCTCGTCGACGAAGTGCCGAGTCGATCGCGCGTCGGCGGCTCCCCGCTGCATGGGACCCGCGTGCGGCGCTGTGCACCAGCACGCCTGACAGATAGCGGACCGTAAAGTCCTCTTTCTCCTGCAGGTTCTTGAACGCAGCCGACAGGCTGTCGGTGCGGTGCTCGCGCGGGCAGCCTCCGGCTTGCCAGAGCGCATTTTGCAGGCCGGTGGACAGGGCTTCGAAGCTTTGCCGCCTGCTACGACGTCGGCGTGCTCCCAGTGCGAGAACGCGAGCACGAAGTGATACAGCCGGCGAGAGCGATTTTCTGAACTTCACCGCGAACAACGCGAGATACGGTGGGCATAAAGAAGGCCGGTACTCCTCTGATATCGTGCGACGGTTCTCACGCCAACACACGAATCAATAAGAGCCCGGCCTATGCAACGGATCGTACACGCTTTCCTTTCCCTCGAATAACATCTTCGCGCCGTCGTCTCCACACCTCAGTCGTACCGCCCCGATCGTCGCCCGCACTGCGGTTGCAGCTGCCTGTGGGGACATGGCTGCTACGACCGCAAGGCCGACCGCAGTGCCGACGGCCAGCTCAATCCGGTTTCGGTGCCGCGCTTCCGTTGTCCTTCATGCCGGCGCACCTGTTCGCGCCTGCCGCTATGCATTTGCCCGCGCCGTTGGTACGGCTGGGCGCTGCAGCAGCAGGTGCTTGCAGTTGCTGATCGCCGGTGCGTCGTTGCGCCGCGCGGCGGCGATCTTTGCGCTCGGCTATCACATCGTGCGTCGCTGGTGGCGATCGCTGTCAGCCAGCCACGAGACGTTTGCCTTCCATCTACGCAGCCGCTTTGCCGAGCTCGGGCGCCACGCCGATCACACTGATTTCTGGCTGGCCTGTTTGCACCGGATGCCGTTGTGCGAAGCGATGGCGTGGCTCGATCACGACGGCCTGGCTGTCCCATGTGGCCTGGGTCGAGCAGGTCTATCGTCGCCAGCCGCACACCGGGCTCGGCGGTCAAACGCCACTCTCGCGCTACCAGCAAGACCTGCCGCACATCCGCGCCTTCGGACCACTCGCCCCGCAACTGGATGAGCTGTTCCTCCATCGCGTCGCGCGCCGTGTGCGCCGCGACGGCACCGTCTCGTACGCCGGCCGCTACTTCGAGGTCCCCTACGAGCTCACCGGCCAGCACATCGTGCTCGTCGAGTGGTACGCGTGGAGAGCGAAACTGGCCAGCCACTGGGCGCCGCCACGCTGCTCGACGCCGTCGCCAACAGCCGACGTCGCCGCAGCAAACCGTCGGCCGAGCCGGCGACCGCCCCAGCCGCCGCGGGACCCAACCTCATCGAGCTTACCCAGCAGCACCACTACCAACTGGAGGTCTGAGCATGTACCGTCAACACTTCGGCCTGCGCTGCGCGCCGCTCGACAAGGATTCGACCGACCTGGGGGACGATGGCACGCTCGCGCGCCTCGCCGAGCGCTTCCAGTGGCTGCTCGCCAGCCCCGGCGTGGGCCTCTTGACCGGCGAACCCGGCGTGTGCAAGACCGCCGCGCTACGCCATCTCACGCGAGGCCTGAATCCCCATCGCTACCTGACGATCTATCTGGCCGAGACCGAATTCGGTCGCATCGACCTGTACCGCTCGCTCGCGCGAGCGCTCGGGCTCGAGCCCAGCTACCGGCGCGCGGATCTGTGGCGCGAACGGAAGCGGCGCATCAACGAGCTCGCCACCGGCAAGCAGGTCCTGCCGCTGTGGATCATCGACGAGGCACAGAACCTGCCGCCCGAGTTCTTCCGCGACTTCCCCTCGTTCCTGAACTTCGCCTTCGACGCCCGCGATCTCATCACCGTGTGGTTCGTCGGTCATCCGGTGCAGGCCAGCATGCTCGAATGCACGCCCTATGCCGCGCTCTACAGCCGCATCCAGACGCGCGTGCAACTGCAGCCCGTCGTCGAGCGCGAGCGCTTCGCGCAACTCATCGCGCACGCACTGAAGGCTGCCGGCTGTACCCATACGCTGCTGGCCGACTCCGGGCTCGAGTTGCTGCGCCAAGCCTCGCGCGGGCTGCCCCGGCAAGCCGGGCGCATCTGAACGACGGCCCCGGCGCCCATCTCGCCGGACTCGCCGCGTTTGTGCACCTCAAACGCGCGACGGCGTCCGTCACCCAGTCCGCCGCATCTCGCGCTCGCCACGATGAACTTCTTCCTCGCCGAGCGCGTAACAACTTCCGCTGTCTCACCTCAAATAGCGCGCGATACCGAATCTCATTCAGCGTGCGACGTAATACTGCGCACGAACATAAAAAAACGCGCCCCATCCGGAGCGCGTCCTTGTTCCAGCAGCGTAGCGCCGCGGCAGCTCAAAGGCCGCAGCGCCGGCGTCCGGCTTACTTCAGCACGACCGCGATCGCGTTTGCCACGACGTCGATATTGCGCGTGTTGAGCGCCGCGACGCAGATCCGGCCGGTGCTCACCGCATAAATGCCGAACTCTTCACGTAGACGGTCGACTTGCGCCGACGTCAGGCCCGAGTACGAGAACATGCCGCGTTGCGCGTTGATGAAGCTGAAGTCGCGCTCGATGCCGGCGGCCGTCAGGCGCTCGACGAGGCCATTGCGCATCGCGCGGATGCGATCGCGCATTTCGCCGAGCTCCTGCACCCACGAGGCGCGCAGTTCGGGCGAGGCGAGCACCGCCGCGACGATCGCGCCGCCATGCGTCGGCGGGTTCGAGTAGTTCGTGCGGATCACGCGCTTCAATTGCGACAGCACGCGTGCGGCTTCGTCCTTGCTGTCGGTGATGATCGACAGCGCGCCGACTCGCTCGCCGTACAGCGAGAACGACTTCGAGAACGACGACGACACGAACACGTTCAGATCCGCCGCCGCGAAGAGGCGCACCGCGGCCGCGTCGGCCTCGATGCTCTCGCCGAAGCCTTGATAAGCGATGTCGAGGAACGGCACGAGCTTGCGCGCCTTCACGACTTCGACGACCTGCGCCCACTGCGCTTCGTTCAGGTCGACGCCCGTCGGGTTGTGGCAGCACGCATGCAGCACGACGATCGTGCCCGGCTCGTAGCTGTCGAGCGCGGCCAGCATGCCGTCGAAGTTGACACCGTTCGTCTTTGCGTCGTAGTACGGGTACGCGACGACCTCGAAGCCGGCCGTTTCGAACAGCGCGCGGTGGTTCTCCCAGCTCGGATCGCTGATTGCGACCTTTGCCTTCGGGTTCAGCGTGCGCAGGAAGTCCGCGCCGATCTTCAGCGCGCCCGTGCCGCCGAGCGCTTGCGCCGTCACGACGCGGCCGGCCGCGATCAGCGGCGAATCGTCGCCGAGCAGCAGCTTCTGCACGGCGGCGTCATAGGCGGCGATGCCGTCGATCGGCAGGTAGCCGCGCGGCAGGCCGGCTTCGACCCGCGCCTTTTCCGCGTCGCGCACCGCGCGCAGCAGCGGAATCTTGCCGTCCTCGTTGGTGTAGACGCCGACGCCGAGATTCACCTTGGTCGGGCGCGCATCGGCGTTGAAGGCTTCGTTCAGACCCAGGATCGGGTCGCGGGGGGCAAGTTCGACAGCGGAGAAGAGCGACATGATTGATTCGCAGCAGTTGTGAAAAGAGGGTCAGCTTCGGAGTGCCGATGCGGGCCGGCGGGCCGTGAGGCGAAGCGCGGCAAAGGGCGGCGGCTCGGCGCGGAAAGCGAAGCGCAGCAACTCGTCATTGTAGCGAATTCGCCGTCTCCGTTCGGCCAATGTCTCGGCCCCGGCTGCGGTTTTTTTGCGCACTCGGCCGGAGAATCGCGAGCGGAGCGGGGCGGAGCCGGCCGAGCGTCGAAGCGCTAGAATGCTCCTTTGCTCCGCTTCGGCTCGCCGCCTCGCATCCACATGTCCGAACATCACCCCGACACCCGCGACGATCTCGACGAATCGAAATTCGTGACGTTCGACGGATCGCCGTTCCAGCTGTATCAGCCGTATCCGCCTGCGGGCGACCAGCCGACCGCGATCACGACGCTGGTCGAAGGCGTCGAGGACGGACTTTCGTTCCAGACGCTGCTCGGCGTGACGGGCTCGGGCAAGACCTTCACGATGGCGAACACGATTGCGCAGCTTGGCCGCCCGGCGATCGTGTTCGCACCGAACAAGACGCTCGCCGCGCAGCTCTACTCGGAATTTCGCGAATTCTTCCCGCGCAACGCGGTCGAGTATTTCGTGTCGTACTACGACTACTACCAGCCGGAAGCGTACGTGCCGCAGCGCGATCTGTTCATCGAAAAGGACTCGTCGATCAACGAGCACATCGAGCAGATGCGGCTGTCGGCGACGAAGAGCCTGATGGAGCGCCGCGACGTCGTGATCGTCGCGACGGTGTCGGCGATCTACGGTATCGGCAATCCGTCCGAGTATCACCAGATGATCCTGACGCTGCGCATGGGCGACAAGATCGGCCAGCGCGAAGTGATCGCGCGGCTGATCGCGATGCAGTACACGCGCAATGAGCAGGACTTCCAGCGCGGCGCGTTCCGCGTGCGAGGCGACACGATCGATATCTTCCCGGCCGAACACGCGGAGATGGCGGTGCGCGTCGAGCTGTTCGACGACGAAGTCGATTCTCTGCATCTGTTCGATCCGCTGACGGGCCGCGTGCGGCAGAAGATCCCGCGCTTCACCGTCTATCCGTCGTCGCACTACGTGACGCCGCGCGAGACTGTGATGCGTGCCGTCGAGACGATCAAGGAGGAACTGCGCGAGCGTCTCGAGTTCTTTCATCGCGAGGGCAAGCTCGTCGAGGCGCAGCGGCTCGAGCAGCGCACCCGCTTCGACCTCGAGATGCTGCAGGAGCTCGGCTTCTGCAAGGGCATCGAGAACTACTCGCGACACTTCTCCGGGGCAGCGCCGGGCGAACCGCCGCCGACGCTCGTCGACTACCTGCCGTCCGACGCGCTGATGCTGCTCGACGAATCGCACGTGCTGATCGGCCAGTTGAACGGGATGTACAACGGCGACCGCGCGCGCAAGGAGAATCTCGTCGATTACGGTTTCCGGCTGCCGTCGGCGCTCGACAACCGTCCGCTCAAGTTCCCCGAGTTCGAGCGCAAGATGCGCCAGGTGGTGTTCGTGTCGGCGACGCCCGCCGATTACGAGCAGCGCGTGTCCGGCCAGACCGCCGAGCAGGTCGTGCGGCCGACGGGGCTCGTCGATCCGGCGATCGAGGTGCGGCCGGCGAGCACGCAGGTCGACGACGTGCTGTCTGAGATCACCGAGCGCGTGAAGGCGGGCGAGCGCGTGCTGATCACCGTGCTGACGAAGCGGATGGCCGAGCAGTTGACCGAATTCCTCGCCGACCACGGGGTCAAGGTCCGCTATCTGCACAGCGACATCGACACGGTCGAGCGGGTCGAGATCATCCGCGACCTGCGGCTCGGCACGTTCGACGTGCTGGTCGGGATCAACCTGCTGCGCGAGGGCCTCGACATTCCGGAAGTGTCGCTCGTCGCGATCCTCGATGCGGACAAGGAAGGCTTCCTGCGCGCCGAGCGCTCGCTGATCCAGACGATCGGCCGCGCGGCGCGCAACGTGAACGGCAGGGCGATCCTGTACGCGGACCGGATCACCGATTCGATGCGCCGCGCGATCGACGAGACGGAGCGCCGCCGCGCGAAGCAGATCGCGTTCAACGAGCAGATGGGCATCACGCCGCGCGGCGTCGTGAAGCGGATCAAGGACATCATCGACGGCGTCTACAACGCCGACGAAGCGCGCGCCGAGCTGAAAGAGGCGCAGCAGCGCGCGAAGTTCGAGGACATGTCCGAGAAGCAGATTGCGAAGGAAATCAAGCGGCTCGAGAAGCAGATGGCCGATTACGCGAAGAATCTCGAGTTCGAAAAAGCCGCGCAGACACGCGACCAGCTCGCGCTGCTGCGCGAGCGGGTGTTCGGCGCGAATGTCGGCGATCACGTGAGCGGGGTCCAATGACGTTCCGCGGCGCCCCGCCGCATCCGTTAATCTCGCTGTAAGCCTTGTCAGATCAGGGATTTAGCGGCATCTCCATTTGTTTCGGAAGCGGTTCGGTGCTACACTTGCGCCTGTATTGAGAATAGTTCGCATTAACGTTCTTCATCGTTTTTTTGTCTCTCCTCCGGGTTTCGGGTCCGCGCGGGCGAGACGTGTGTCACGAGATAAAAACAGGAGTGTCAATGTCGCGTTCTTCCTTTGTTAGCAGCGGTGTCGCATTGGCGGCCGCGTGCGCTGCGCTGTCGGCGACGGCGGCTGAATACCCGATCGGCAAGCACCAGATTCAAGGCGGGATGGAAATCGGCGCGGTGTACTTGCAGCCGATCACGATGGATCCGGAAGGCATGATGCGCAAGGCGTCGGATTCGGACGTCCATCTCGAGGCTGACATCCATGCGGTCAAGAACAATCCGACCGGCTTCGCCGAAGGCGACTGGATGCCGTATCTGCAAGTCGCGTACAAGCTGACGAAGCAGGGCGACGCGAAGTGGAAGGCCGAAGGCGATCTGATGGGCATGGTCGCGAGCGACGGTCCGCACTACGGCGACAACGTGAAGCTGAACGGCCCAGGCAAGTATCACCTGACGCTCGTCGTGAAGCCGCCGATGCAGACGGGCCACATGGCGTTCGGCCGCCACGTCGACAAGGAAACCGGCGTCGGCCAGTGGTTCAAGCCGATCACGCTCGAATACGATTTCCCGTTCGCCGGCATCGGCAAGAAGGGCGGGTATTGATCGTCACGGCAGCAAACGGACGGCGCGCGACGAGCGCGCTGTCTTTTTAGAGAAATACGATGAAATTCCCCAGAGTATTCGCATTCGCCGCCGCGATCGTCGTCGCGGGCGCCGCGCACGCGGCCGATCTGCCGACCTTCAAGCTCGAGATGGCGGACGGCAAGCTCAATCCGGCGCGCATCGAAGTGCCGGCCGGCCAGCGCATCAAGATCCAGATTCGCAATACGGGCAAGGGCGCCGTCGAGTTCGAGAGCGTGCAGCTTCGCAAGGAGAAGGTGCTCGCGCCGGGCGGCGAATCGTTCGTCGTGATCGCGCCGCTGTCGCCGGGCGAATACAAGTTTTTCGACGATTTTCACCAGCAGGCGCAGGGCGTCATCGTCGCGAAGTAACGGTTTTCGCGTTTGACGCGCGGACGAGCCGCGCGGCGGACGCAGGGAGGTAACAATGGGTCAGATCTTGTTCATCGTCTGGCGGGAGAGCGTCGAGGCGCTGCTCGTCGTCGGTATTCTCTATGCATGGCTGAAGAACGGCGACGACGATGCGCGCCGCGGCTTGCCGTACCTGTGGGCGGGCGTGGGTGCCGGCCTGCTGATGGCGGTCGGGCTCGGCGCCGCACTCGTCGGCTTCACCGAGGTGTTGTCGGGCGACGCGCAGGACTACTTTCAGACCGCAATGGTGCTGATCGCGTGCGTGCTGATCGTGCAGATGGTGCTATGGATGAAGCAGCACGGGCGCACGCTGAAGCGCGACATGGAGCGCTCGCTGCAGAAGAGCACGCAGGACGCGAACTGGTGGGGCGTCGCGGTGCTCGTCGCGCTCGCGATCGCGCGCGAAGGCAGCGAGACGGTGATCTTCCTGTACGGGCTCGGCTTCGGCCAGTCGGGGCACGTCGACGGCAGCCAGGTGCTCGCCGTGCTGATCGGCCTCGGTCTCGCGTTCCTGACGTTCTACGTGCTGCAACTGGGCGGCAAGTACTTCTCGTGGCGGCACTTCTTCCGCGTCACCGAGATCATGCTGCTGTTCCTCGGCGCGGGCCTGTTCCAGGCGGGCATCGACAAGCTGATCGACAAGGAAATCCTGCCGCTCGGCATCGCGCAACTGTGGGATACGTCGGCGATCCTCGACGATTCGGGCACGCTCGGCTCGCTCGTCGCGACGCTGACCGGCTACCGCGCGCATCCGTCGCTCACGAACCTCGTCGCGTACGCGGTCTACTGGGCGGTCGTCTATCTGCTGCTCAAGCGTGCCGCCAGACACCCGGCGGCGACTCTGGGGCGGCCGGCATGAGTGCCGTCGTCGGCCGCCGCCGCACGAACCTGGTCGCGGAAGCAGGGCAATGGTTGCAGCGCCACGGTGCGCTGATCCGCGGCATCCAGTGGATCGTCGTCCTCGTCTACGCGTTCCTGATCCTCGTGCCGGCGTTCACGCCGCTGCCCGACGATACCGCGCATCTGTGGAGCAACCTGACGCTTGCCGCGCAGTTCGTGTTCTGGGGCATCTGGTGGCCGTTCGTGCTGCTGTCGATGGTGATGCTCGGCCGAGTCTGGTGCGGCGTGCTGTGTCCCGAGGGCGCGTTAAGCGAGTTCGCGAGCAAGTTCGGCCGCGGCCGCGCGATTCCGCGCTGGATGCGCTGGGGCGGCTGGCCGTTCGTCGCGTTCGGTCTCACGACGATCTACGGCCAGATGGTCAGTGTCTATCAGTATCCGCGCGCTGTGCTGCTCGTGCTCGGCGGGTCGACGCTCGCCGCGATCGTGATCGGTTTCCTGTACGGGCGCGAGAAGCGCGTATGGTGCCGCTATCTGTGCCCCGTGAACGGTGTTTTCTCGCTGCTCGCGCGTCTCGCGCCGCTGCGCTACAAGGTCGACGAGGACGCGTGGCGCCGTTCGTACAAGAAAGGCGAAGACGGCCATCGCGTGATTCCGATCAACTGCGCGCCGCTCGTGCCGCTTCGCAACATGAAGGGCGCGGCGGCGTGCCACATGTGCGGCCGCTGCAGCGGCCACCGCGGCGCGATCGAGCTGACGATGCGCTCGCCGTCCGAAGAGGTGGTCGCGCTCGGCGACAGGCAGGCGAGCGGCTGGGACACGGCGCTCATCCTCTACGGCCTGCTCGGCATCGCGATCGGCGCATTCCATTGGACGGTGAGTCCGTGGTTCGTGCAGATCAAGCAATCGCTTGCGGGCTGGCTGATCGATCACGACATCATGTGGCCGCTCGACACGAACGCGCCGTGGTTCATCTTCACGCACTATCCCGAGCACAACGACGTATTTTCGTGGCTCGACGGTTCGCTCGTCATCGCGTACATCATGGGCACAGGGCTCGTGTACGGCACGGCGCTTGCCGTGCTGCTCGGCGGCGCTGTCGCGATGCTCGGCCGCTTCGAGCGTGTACGGCTGCATCATCTCGCGCAGGCGCTGATCCCGCTCGCGGGCGCGGGCGTGTTTCTCGGCCTGTCGGCGACGACGCTGTCGCTGCTGCGCGCCGAGCACGTGCCGCTCGGCTGGGCGTCGGACGTGCGGATCGCGATTCTCGCCGGTTCGAATCTGTGGAGCGCATGGCTCGCGTGGCAAGTCACCGGCCGCTATGCGGGCTGGGCGCGCCGGCTGTTCGCGATGCTCTGGTTCGGCGCCGCGCTTGCGGTGATCGACAGTGCGTGGTGGCTGATGTTCTGGGGATTCTGACGCGCTTCGAGCGGTATGATGCAGCCGTCGACGGGCTCTCACCACGAAGGAGCGCCGAGATGAAAACCAAACCTGTTTTGACGAGCGAGGACGTGAAGAGGATGGCGGCCGCCGCCGAGTCGTTTGCGGCCGCCAGTCACTGGCCCGTGACGGTCGCGATCTTCGACGATGGCGCACACCTGCTGTATCTGCACCGGATGGACGGCGCCGCGCCGAGCACCGTCGAGATGGCGATCGGCAAGGGCCGCACGGCGGCGCTCGGTCGCCGCGAGAGCAAGGTCTATGAGGAAATGGTGCTGCAAGGGCGCGTGTCGTTCCTGAGCGCACCGCTCGTCGGCCTCGTCGAGGGCGGTGTGCCGATCATGGTCGAAGGCGAGACGGTTGGCGCGATCGGCGTGTCGGGCGTGAAGTCCGAGCAGGATGCTGCCGTCGCCCGCGCGGGCATCGCCGCATTGACGGACGCCGGCTGACTCGAAAGCGGCGTTTCGCCGACATCCGTCCCGTCGTCGGCTCGAGCGAGTAGAGATCGCTGTCGCGTTTCACGCTTCATGCGCCGCAAAAACAAAAAGCGACGCGTCATCGGACGCGTCGCTTTCTTTTTCACGCTGTGAGAACCAAAAAAAGCGGCTTGGCTTGCTACAACGGCTGCTTGAATATGTTTGCACGAAGGGGTCTAGACTCGCGTGCAAGCCGTTATGGCTGGCTAATGCCCAACACCTCTCGTAGAGGTGGTCCCCACAATACTCGGTTCGTTACTTCGTCAGGATCAGCTTGCCCAGGCGAGTGGCTCGCAAATGATAGGTTTCGCCGTTGTGCGCGATGCTCACGTGGCTTTGGCCCTGCAACAGCGCATCGCTGCTCACGACGCGCTGCCCGGCGTTTGCGGTTGCTGTGGGCCTTGCCGTGGACTTCACCGATTCCGCCGGCGTCGTTACTGCTGCCGTTTTGGGGCGGCCGCTGGATGCAGCGCCGCCTGTGCGGCGCAACGTGAGCGTAGTAGAGCGCATAGATTCGGTCATTCAGACGATCGGTGAGTTGCGATTCGATGGAATGAATTCTAAATGATAACTATTCCCATTTACAACGTATCTTTATCGATCGAAAACTGAATGTCGATAGGCAAGAGTAAAGAGGGCGACGGCTGCACCGCCGCCAGGGGCGGTCAGTGCAGCGGAGCCGGGTCCTTGCGGCCCTGCGCATATTCGCGGATCAGACGAACGGTATCGATGTCGGATGCGCGGTAGGCTTCCTTCACGATCTCGTGCGTCTGGCGCGCGTCTTCGCTGTCATTGGCGACGGGCAGCGTCGTCCGATACTCGAAGCGCAGGAACAGCTGCCGATCGTCGCGCTCTTCGATCGTCATCGTCAGCGAACCGCCGATCTCGCCGTCGGCCGCATGGATGTCGTAGCGGACCTGCTCGTTCGGCGTGTACGTCACGCGATCGCGGACGGTCGCATTGCCGTAATGCAACTCGCGTTCGAGCGTCGTCTCCGTGCGTTCGTGCACGATGCAGCGGTCGAGGCCGATCACGAAAAGCTGCGGCT
This sequence comes from Burkholderia sp. BDU5, assembly GCF_001522845.1. Lineage (NCBI taxonomy): Bacteria > Pseudomonadati > Pseudomonadota > Betaproteobacteria > Burkholderiales > Burkholderiaceae > Burkholderia > Burkholderia sp. BDU5. The sequence goes on from NZ_LOWC01000001.1 coordinate 15,984, forward strand.
GCTCGGCGCGCAGCACGAGGCCTTCCCACAGTTGCGCGCGTGTCAGTACCGGCAGGGCCGGATTGTCGGCGGCGTTAATCTGGATCAGATGTTCGAAGTTCAAAGCGGCGGATTCCTTCTGTAGTGCGGTGCGGCCCTCGCCGGGCGTGAGAAGATATTGTGACGCAAATCCGCCGCAGCGGCCGAGCTTGCCCGCCGCCGTTCCGCCGATGCGCGCCGCTCACGCTTACGCGGGAATGCGGCCCATGCGGCCCGTCTGATAATCGGCGACTGCTTCGCGGATCTCGCCCTCGGTGTTCATCACGAACGGACCGTAGCGCACGATCGGCTCGTTGAGCGGCGCGCCGCCGATCAGCAGCAGGTCGAGCGGTGTATCGTCCGCGGCGAACCCGACGGAGCCGCCGTCTTCCGCATACACGACCATATGGCGCGCGTCGACCGCCGTTTTGTCCGCGCCATAGAACCCGCTGCCTTCGATCGAATAAGCGAACACGCGAAATCCGGCCGGCACCGGCTGCTCGACACTCGCGCCCGGGGAGAGCGTGAAGTGCTGATAGAGCATTGGGGTGCGCGTTTCGATCGTTGCGCACGCGCCGAACGCCTCGCCGGCGATCACGCGGACCTTCACGCGGCCGTCGGGCGACGTCGCGGTCGGGATGCGTGCGGCCGGGATATCCTGGTAGCGCGGCGCGATCATCTTGTCGCGGCGTGGCAGGTTCACCCAGAGCTGGAATGCATGCGCGCGGCCACCCCGGCGCGCGAATTCGGGGTCGGGCATCTCGCTGTGGACGACGCCCGCGCCTGCCGTCATCCACTGGACGTCGCCCGGACCGAGCGCGCCCGCGTGGCCCGCCGAATCGCGATGGCGGAACCAGCCGTCGAGCACGTACGTGACCGTTTCGAAGCCGCGATGCGGATGATCGGGCGCACCCTTCGCGTCGCCCGGCGTGTATTCGACGGGGCCCATCTCGTCGAGCAGCAGAAACGGATCGAAGTCCGTCAGCAGGCGGGTCGGGAACGGGCGGTGAACCACGAAACCGCCGCCTTCCGTGGTGCGAAGCGATGGATAGGTGCGCTGGATCGAGCGGGCGATAGGCATGGGAGGGCTCTAGGAATGGCTGATGTGACGTTATTTTTGCAACGTAAGGCTATTATATTGAGCGAATTGCCGGCTAAATCCGCTCGATTCGCAATGGATCGTTGTGAAATTGGAACGATGAAATGACTATCGATGCACATAACCTGAACGACTTGATGTACTTCTCTCAGGTGGTCGAGCATGGCGGCTTCTCGGCCGCGGAACGCGTGCTCGGGATCTCGAAGTCGCGCCTGTCGCGGCGGCTGACCGAACTCGAAGCGGCGCTCGGCGTGCGCCTGTTGCAGCGCTCGACCCGCAAGCTCGCGTTGACCGAGGCTGGGCAGCTTTTCTATCAGCATTGCCAAGCAATGTTGTCCGAGGCGCAGGCCGCGATGAATGCGGTACAGCAACTGCGTTCGGCGCCGCGCGGCACGGTGCGTATGAGCGTGCCCGTCACGCTGTCGCAGACGATGCTGTCGCGTCTGCTGCCGGAATTCCTGCATCGCTATCCGGAAGTGCGCGTACAGATTCGCGTGACGAATCGCGTAATCGATCTCTTCGAAGACTCAATCGACGTCGCGCTGCGTGTGCGGTCCGAGCCGCCGCAGAACGCGAACATCGTCGTGCGGCCGCTCTGGCGCACCGAGCAGATGCTCGTCGGCGCGCCGGGCCTGCTGCAGCAGAACGCGCCGCCCCTCGTGCCAGCCGATCTGTCGAGATTCGACACGCTCGATACGCCGTCGGGCGACGGCCGCCACGTATTCAATCTGATTGCGCCGGACGGCGCGCGCCACGCGCACGAGCATGAGCCGCGCCTCGTAACGGCCGATCTGATGACGATCCGCGAAGCGGTGCTCGACGGGGTCGGAATCGCCGCACTGCCCGAATCGATGTACGGCAACGCCTTGCGCGCAGGGCAGCTGTCGCCCGTGATGCCGGGTTGGACGCTGCCCGTGCCGCAGCTCTACGCGGTGTTCGTGTCGCGGCAGGGCATGCCGCCTGCGGTGCGCGCGTTTGTCGATTACCTCGTCGAGAAGCTCGACAACGAAAACTACAAGGAGCAGAGCTGTCCGGAGCGCGGCGCGAAGGGCGCGGAGACGACGATTTCGATCTGACGAAATCGCAACGATTGCATGTGCATCGGTTTTGTCATTTGACGCGCGTCACGCAATCGGTAGTTTCAATCGCCGGTCGCTTGAATGCATGCGCGGCTCGGCCTATATTGGAATCCCAATTTCGTGAGGGAAGGTGCCAAGCGGAACAAGGTGGCCGCATATGTTGCGAGCCAAATAGGGCAGACTGCGCAAGTCCGTGCAGACCACGGCATGACGCATCGCGTTGCTCGACGTGCAGCAGTTCGGCCGTCGCGCCCGCCGCCCGAAGGCGCCCGTGTGCGCATGAAAAAAGGCCTTCATCTGGCGATGAAGGCCTTTTACTTTGTGGTGCCGCGTGCGCCTGTCGCATGCGGCGCGCGGCGCATTTACTTCGCGTTCGACTTCGGCTCGGTGACGAAGCCGAGCTTCGTGAGGCCGCCTGCTTGCGCGGCCGACATCACTTCCGCAACGCGCTCGTACGCGACTTTGCGGTCCGCGCGCAGATGCAGTTCCGGCTGCGGCGTCGTCTGCGCGGCTTGCGCGATGCGTGTTTGCAGATCGGTCGCGTTGACCGGATGGTCGTCCCACAGGACCGTGCCGTCGCCTTCAATCGCAACGTCGATCGTCTGCGGCTTCACTTCGACCGGCTGGCTGCTCGCGCGCGGCAGATCGATCTTCACCGCATGGTGCATCGCAGGAATCGTGACGAGAAAAATGATCAGGAGTACAAGCATGACGTCGACGAGCGGCGTCATGTTGATCTCGTTCATCAGGCCATCGTCGTCATCGTCGCCGAAACTGGTGTTCATGGACATCGCGAACCTCCGTTCAGTTCGCGCGCGCGGCGAGGCGCAGCCCGTCGCGCTGAGACGACGATGCGAGGCGCGCGCCCGTCACGAAGTAGGCATGCAGGCCATGCGCGAAGCGGCGCAGGCGGCTCACGATGCTCTTGTTCGCGCGCGTGAGCGCGTTGTAGCCGAGTACGGCGGGAATCGCGACGAACAGGCCGAACGCGGTCATGATCAGCGATTCGCCGACGGGGCCCGCGACCTGGTCGATCGACGTCTGGCCCGTCGCGCCGATCACGAGCAGCGCGTGATAGATGCCCCACACGGTGCCGAACAGGCCGACGAACGGCGCGGTGCTGCCGATCGACGCGAGGATCGCGAGGCCGCCCTGCATCCGCGCGATGCCTTCGTCCATCGTGTCCTTCAGGCAGCGCGTGACCCAGTCGGACACGTCCATCCGGTCGTGCAGGTGCGGCTGCGTCTGATGATGATGGTCCGCGGCTTCCTGGCCGGACAGCGCGAGCGCGAGGAACGGGTTGTCCTGCGTCGACGACGATGCGTGGCCGAGCTTCTTCACGCCATCTTCGAAATCGTCCGAATGCCAGAACGATCGTTCGGCGTCTTTCGACAGACGTTTCAGGCGAATCACGTTCCAGCCTTTGATGACGATCACCATCCACGACAGGATCGACATCACGAGGAGCGCGATCGCGATGGCGCGCGTAACGAAGTCACCTTGCGCCCACACGTGCGCGATTCCGTAGCTTTGCATTTCCTTTCCTTGTTGTTTCTTTCGGGTGTTGCTGAAATTAGTCGGTCAGAGTGAAGTCGTAAGGCTGCGTATAGGCGGCGCGCATCGGCTGTCCGTTCTGCAGATACGGCTGGCACGGCGACGAGCGGATCGCGTCGAGCGCCGCGTCGTCGAGGCGCGGGAAGCCGCTGCTCTGGACGACTTGCGCGCTCTCGATCCTGCCCGTCAGGCCGACGACGAAGCGGACCTTCACGACGCCCGTTTCGCCGCGGCGCTTCGACAGCGCCGGGTAGGCGGCCTTCGCGATCTGGCAGGTCAGGTGCGCGCCTTCTTTTGGTGCAACGATTTCCATCGTCGGGCGGCTCGTCGGCGCGCCCGCGGGCGGCGCTGCCTTCGCGTTCGTCTCGGCGGGCGCCGCAGGGGCGGGCGGTGTGGGTTCCGGCGCGGTGATCGCGTTCGGCGAGGGTTCGTGCGATACCGGCAGCGGCGTTGGGGTCGGCTTCGCGACTGGCCGGGGCGCGGGCGTCGGCTTCGGCTTGATCTTCGGGACGGGCTTCGGCGGCTCGGGCGTCGGCGCCGATTGGACGCCGACAGGCTGGGCGACGGGGGCGCTCAATAGCTGGGCGGTGATCGTCTTCGATTCGAGCGGGCGAGGCGGCACGTCGTTGCGCATCAGCAGCGCGCCGGTCAGCAGGATCGCGTGTCCGGCGAGAACCGTCACGGCGGCGGTGGCGACGCGGGGATTCATACGGGAGAGGGCCGGCACAGAGGCGGCCGGCAAGGAATTCGAAACCTGCATGTTAGCTTCGTAGCGCGGCGGCGCGTGTGTCGTTCGCCGCGAAGTGTTGCATCACTTGCGGAAAATCAGCAAGGAGATGCACACGGTAGTCACGAATCCGATCAGCAATTCCATTACGGGCTCCTTTACAGGTAGGCCGTTGGCTCGCGCGGGCAGGCTTGCTGACGGGCTGGTACAACGAGAGCGCGGCGCGCGGCGCCGCGTGCGATCCTGGCACGCCGGTCAGGCCGCCTTGCGTTCGTAGAACGTGACGGGAACCGGCACGGCCGCGGGGTGCTCGACACCGCAGCGGCTCGCACAAACGCCCTGTTCCGCCATGAGGTTGCGCACGGTTTCCTCGCACTTGCCGCAGCAAGTGGCGACCCCGAGTTCGAACTGGAGTTCGTCGAAAGTGTCCACGCCTTCCGCGAGGGATGCGCGAATCTTCCGATCGGAAACGGACTTGCACACGCAGACGATCATGATGGAGCGCGATAGCTAACGTTAATGCGAATTATTATCATTATATTTGTTGGGCTTGGCAAGCGTGGTCCTGGGTTTTTTGTAACAAAACCAGGTGTTTGGAAGGGTTTCCGGGCGACGGCGCGGGTGCGCGGCTACGCCGGATGGGCGGAGGAGGCGGCCGTGCGGGGCGAAGAAATGGTGACGGATTCGACCGGGACGTCGAGCCCGAGCAGCGTTGCCGCGAGCGTCTGCAGGTGCAGGCCGTCGCTCGTCGAGCACAGGCGCGGCGGCGGCGCCGGCGGTGCGGCGGCGGGCGCGTGCAGTCCGCGCTCGTCCAGGATCCGCGAAAGCTGGCGGGCAATCGCATCGCCCGTGTCGATCAGATGCAGGCGGTTGGACGTTATGTCGCGGATCGCGGCGTCGAGGAACGGGTAATGCGTGCAGCCGAGTACGAGCGTGTCGGCGCCGGCCGCGATCATCGGTTCCAGGTAGCCCGCGAGCAGCGCGCGCAGTTCGGGCGAGCCGGTGTCGCCGCGCTCGACCGCCTCGACGAGGCCGTGCCCCGCCTGGCAGATGAAGCGGCAGTCGTTCGCGCAGCGCGCGATCAGCGCTTCGAAGCGCGCGCTGCGCAGCGTCGCCTGCGTCGCGAGCACGCCCGCGACGCGCGTCTTCGAATGCAGCGCCGCCGGCTTGATGCCGGGCTCGACGCCGACGAGCGGAATCGACAGACGCTCGCGCACGACCGCGATCGATTGCGCGGTGGCCGTGTTGCACGCAACGACTAGCGCCTTCGCGCCCTGCGCGGCGAGCCATTCGCCGATCGCGAGCGTGCGCTCGACGATGAACGCATCGTCGCGCGGGCCGTACGGTGCATGGCGGGAGTCGGCGACGTAGACGAGCGCCTCGTCGGGCAGCCGTTCGCGCACCGCGCGCAGCACCGACAGGCCGCCGAGCCCCGAATCGAAGATACCGATCGGCGCACGGGCGGGCGATATGCGGGAGTCGGAAGCGCGCGGCGTCGTCATGCGGGCGATCGAACGTGAATCGAATGAAGATCGAGCGAGAGCGGAATGACTGGAATTACTCCGATGAGCCCATCATCGACTGCTGATAGTTCTGGATGCCGACCTTGCCGATCAGGTCGATTTGCGTTTCGAGCCAGTCGATATGCTCTTCCGTATCGTCGAGGATCTTCTCGAAGATTTCGCGCGACACGTAATCACGCACCGATTCGCAATACGCGATCGCTTCCTTGCACGTCGCCTGCGACACCTGTTCGAGCTTCAGGTCGCACTTCAGGATTTCTTCGGTCTCCTCGCCGATCAGCAGCTTGTGCAGATCCTGCAGGTTCGGCAGACCGTCGAGCATGAAGACGCGTTCGATCAGCCAGTCCGCGTGCTTCATTTCGCCGATCGACTCGTCGTATTCGTGCTTGCCGAGTTTCTCGAGGCCCCAGTGCTTGTACATCCGCGCATGCAGGAAATACTGATTGATCGCAGTCAGTTCGTTCTTCAACTGGGCATTCAGATATTCGATGACTTTCTTATCGCCTTGCATGTTCGTTCCTTATGACGTGTGGGGCTTGAATTTCTGAACGATAAACGCTTGTTCCTGAAAAGCCAAGGGCGAATCCGTTCGATCTCCGAATGGTGGAATGGATCCGCGGCATCAAAAAGGCCGGATTGAAATCCGGCCTGAAAATCATTCGTATTTACACGTTCGCAACGGAAATCTTGCCGATCTTCGCCTGCCACTCCTTCGGCCCCGTCTGATGGACCGACGTGCCTTGCGAATCGACCGCGACGGTCACCGGCATGTTCTCTACGTCGAACTCGTAGATCGCTTCCATGCCGAGATCCTCGAACGCGAGCACCTTCGCGTGGCGGATCGCCTTCGACACGAGGTATGCGGCGCCGCCGACGGCCATCAGGTACGCGGCGTTGTGCTTCTTGATCGCGTCGATTGCGACCGGGCCGCGTTCCGCCTTGCCGACCATCGAGATGAGACCTGTCTGCGCAAGCATCATTTCGGTGAACTTGTCCATCCGCGTCGCCGTCGTCGGGCCTGCCGGGCCAACCACTTCGTCGCGCACCGGATCGACCGGGCCGACGTAGTAGATCACGCGGTTCGTGAAGTCGACGGGCAGCTTTTCGCCCTTCGCGAGCATGTCGGCGATGCGCTTGTGCGCGGCGTCGCGGCCCGTCAGCATCTTGCCCGACAGCAGCAGCGTCTGGCCCGGCTTCCAGCTCGCGACTTCTTCAGGCGTCAGCGTGTTCAGGTCGACGCGCTTGCTGGCTTCGGTGTTCGGTTCCCAGTGGACCTTCGGCCAGGCGTCGAGCGACGGCGCTTCAAGCTTGGCCGGGCCCGAGCCGTCGAGCACGAAGTGCGCGTGGCGCGTCGCCGCGCAGTTCGGGATCATCGCGACGGGCTTGCTCGCCGCGTGCGTCGGCGCGGCCATGATCTTCACGTCGAGCACGGTGGCGAGGCCGCCGAGGCCCTGCGCGCCGATGCCGAGCGCGTTGACCTTCTCATGCAACTCGACGCGCAACTCCTCGACCCAGTCTTTCGGGCCGCGCGCGATGATCTCCTGGATGTCGATCGACTCCATCAGCGATTCCTTCGCCATCAGCATCGCCTTCTCGGCGGTGCCGCCGATGCCGATGCCGAGCATCCCCGGCGGGCACCAGCCCGCGCCCATCGTCGGGACCGTCTTCAGCACCCAGTCGACGATCGAATCCGACGGGTTCAGCATCACGAACTTCGACTTGTTCTCCGAGCCGCCGCCCTTCGCCGCGACCTGCACGTCGACCTTGTCGCCCGGCACGATCTCGTAGTGGATCACGGCCGGCGTGTTGTCCTTCGTGTTCTTGCGCGCGCCATCGGGCGGATTGACGATCGACGCGCGCAGCACGTTGTCCGGATGCGTGTAGCCGCGGCGCACGCCTTCGTTGATCATGTCGGTGACGCCCATCGTCGCGCCGTCCCAGCGCACGTCCATGCCGACCTTCACGAAGATCGTGACGATCCCCGTGTCCTGACAGATCGGGCGGCGGCCTTCCGCGCACATGCGGCTGTTCGTCAGGATTTGCGCGATCGCGTCCTTCGCGGCCGGGCTCTCTTCGAGCTCGTATGCACGGCCGAGCGCCTGGATATAGTCGAGCGGGTGGTAGTAGCTGATGTACTGCAGCGAATCCGCGATGCTCTGGATCAGGTCTTCCTGTTTGATGACGGTCATGGCTGAGACTCTGTGAGGACTGTGGGTATGGGAATCGACTCAGGCCGACTGTTGCGCCGGCTCGCGCGGCGCCGACGGAGGCGTCGGCGCTTCGTGATGATGCTCGGGGTGCGTGTGCGTCGTCAGGCGGTCGACCCACGCCATCACGAGCGCCGACACGAGGAACGCGACGTGGATCAGCACCTGCCACATGATCGCGTGCACCGTGTGCTGGTCCGGATTGATGAAGGTCTTCAGCAGATGGATCGACGAGATGCTGATGAGCGCCATCGACAGCTTCACCTTCAGCACGCCCGCGTTCACGTGGTCGAGCCATTCCGGTTCGTCGGGGTGGCCTTCGACGCCCAGGCGCGATACGAAGGTTTCATATCCGCCGACGATCACCATGATGAGCAGGTTCGAGATCATCACCACGTCGATCAGGCCGAGCACGGCGAGCATGATGTTCGTCTCGTCGAGGCCGGTCGCGTGCGACAGCAGGTGCCAGACTTCCTTCAGGAACAGAAACACGTAGATCGCCTGAGCAACGATCAGACCCAGATAAAGGGGGACTTGCAGCCAGCGGCTCATGAAGATGACGGCGGGCAGCGGGCGCATCTTGCGGCGGGCCGGGCGGGCGGCGCGCGGATCGGTCGGGGCGGCGGACATGGTCGGGCGAAGCGGGGACGCGGGGAAATGGAGCGGTTTTTGAAAAAAAGCGCGTCATTGTAACGCGTCGGTGGGGCCGCTTGCAGCGGCGCAGCATCGCGGCGCGGCGGCGCGCGTGTCGCAAAGGGGCGGGGTGACGCGCCGGCGCGTCGATTGCTTAGGGCGAGACGGGCGGCGCGCGCCGCACGCGCAGGCTCGCGAGCACGATCCCCGTCACGACGCACGCGAGCGCGAAGCCGTGCGCGAGCGTCGGCCGCTCGCCGAGGAACAGGATCCCGTAGAGCGCGGCCGAGATCGGCAGCACCGCGCTGAACACGCCCGCGAGGCTGCCCGGCACATGGCGGATGCCCTTCATCCACAGCCAGAACGAGAAGATGCTCGCGGACAGGCCGTACCAAACGACGAGCGCCCAGATGCTCGCCGGCACGCTCGCGTAATCGAAACGCCAGAGCGCGCTCGCGCCGAGCGGCAGCATTAGCAGCAGGCCGAACAGATGGGTGTATGCGCAGATGTCGATCGGTGCGAGCGTTTGCGTGAGGCGCCGCGACAGAATCACGTAGATCGACTCGCAGCAGACCGCGCCGAGCATCAGCAGGTTGCCGGCGAGCGAGCTTGCGTGCCCGCCGCCGCCTTCGCTCGCCGTGCCGTTCGCGAGATTGATCGTCACGACGCCGACGATCGCGAGCGCAATCGACACGAGCGCACGCCCGTTCGGTTTCTCGCGCAGGAAGATCCACGCGAACAGCGCGACGACGGCCGGGATCGTGCTCGTGATGACGCCTGCCGCGACGGCGCTCGTGCGCTGCACGCCGTTCAGCATCAGCAGTGTGAACATGAACGTGCCGAAGAACGCCTGCAGAAACAGGTTCAGCCATTCGCCGCGCTTGACGGCGCGCATCTTGACCGGGCTGAAGAGCGGCCAGAGCACAGCGTTCGCGATGACGAAGCGCAGCGTGGCGAGAATGGCGACAGGAACGAAGACGACGATCGATTTGCCGATGCCGACGTTGCTGCCGACGAGCAACATCGACACGATGAGAAAGAGAGCGTAGCGATTCAAGCTGGAATCCAGGCGACGAGTTAGTTAGCATTGTAGGGGCGCGTGAAAGCTAGCGTAAAGCAACGCAGAGACGCTCGTCGCGTAAGTGACGGGTAAGTTCCGGCGCTTATCGTGAAAAGACCTGCATCGCTTTGCCGCGGCCGTTCGTGTGGTGCGATGCAGCATCGCGCGTCGCATGAGCCGCATGCGGCGCGCAGGGTGGGAGACAGGCGCGTCGCGCGCCAATTAGACACGGCGCGCCCGATCGCGCCGACATGTAGTGGGTTCCAAGTTCACCAAGGGGTAGTCGATGTCTGCGATTGAATCGGTTCTGCACGAACGCCGCCAGTTTGCGCCGCCCGCCGCCGTGGAAAAGGCGGCCGCGATTTCCGGCATGGCGGCTTATCGGACGCTTGTCGAAGAGGCCGAGCGCGATTACGAAGGATTCTGGGCGCGGCTCGCGCGCGAGACGCTCGAATGGCGCAAGCCGTTCGGCAAGGTGCTCGACGAGTCGAATGCGCCGTTCTACAAGTGGTTCGAGGACGGCGAGCTGAACGCGTCGTACAACTGCCTCGACCGACACGTCGCCGCCGGCCTCGGCGAGCGCGTCGCGGTGATCTTCGAGGCCGACGACGGCACTGTCACGCGCGTCACCTACGCCGATCTGCTCGCGCGCGTCTCCCGCTTCGCGAACGCGCTGAAGAAGCACGGCATCGGCCGGGGCGATCGCGTCGTCATCTACATCCCGATGTCGGTCGAAGGGATCGTCGCGATGCAGGCGTGCGCGCGGATCGGTGCGACGCACTCGGTCGTGTTCGGCGGCTTCTCGTCGAAGTCGCTGCACGAGCGCATCGTCGACGTCGGCGCGACCGCGCTCGTCACTGCCGACGAGCAGATGCGCGGCGGCAAGACGCTGCCGCTCAAGAGCATCGCCGACGAGGCGCTCGCGATGGGCGGCTGCGACGCGGTGAAGAGCGTGTTCGTCTATCGCCGCACGGGCGGCAAGGTCGACTGGCACGCAGGCCGCGACGTCTGGATGCATGAGGCCGTCGCAAACGAATCCCACACATGCGAGCCCGAGTGGGTAAGCGCCGAGCATCCGCTCTTCATCCTCTACACGTCCGGCTCGACGGGCAAGCCGAAGGGCGTCCAGCACAGCACGGGCGGCTATCTGCTGTGGGCCGCGCAGACGATGAAGTGGACGTTCGACTGGAAGCCGACCGACGTGTTCTGGTGCACGGCCGACATCGGCTGGGTCACGGGCCATTCGTACATCACGTACGGGCCGCTCGCCGTCGGCGCGACGCAGGTCGTGTTCGAAGGCGTGCCGACCTATCCGAACGCGGGCCGCTTCTGGAAGATGATCGGTGACCACCGGGTCTCCGTGTTCTACACCGCGCCGACCGCGATCCGTTCGCTGATCAAGGCGGCCGAGGCCGACGAGCACGTGCATCCGAAGAGCTACGACCTGTCGAGCCTGCGCATCATCGGCACGGTCGGCGAGCCGATCAATCCGGAAGCGTGGATCTGGTATCACAAGAATGTCGGCGGCGAGCGCTGTCCGATCGTCGATACCTGGTGGCAGACCGAGACGGGCGGCCACATGATCACGCCGCTGCCGGGCGCGACGTCGACCGTGCCGGGCTCGTGCACGCTGCCGCTGCCGGGCATCATGGCCGCGGTCGTCGACGAGACCGGCCAGGACGTGCCGAACGGGCAGGGCGGCATTCTCGTCGTCAAGCGTCCATGGCCGGCGATGGCGCGCACGATCTGGGGCGACCCGGAACGCTTCAAGAAGAGCTACTACCCCGAAGAGCTCGGCGGCAGCCTCTATCTAGCGGGCGACGGCACCGTGCGCGACAAGGAAACCGGCTACTTCACGATCATGGGCCGCATCGACGACGTGCTGAACGTGTCCGGACACCGGCTCGGCACGATGGAGATCGAGTCGGCGCTCGTGTCGCACGAGCTCGTCGCGGAAGCGGCGGTCGTCGGCCGGCCGGACGACACGACGGGCGAGGCGGTTGTCGCCTTCGTCGTGCTGAAGCGCTCGCGTCCGGAAGGCGAAGAGGCGGCGGCGCTCGCGAAGGTGCTGCGCGACTGGGTCGGCAAGGAAATCGGGCCGATCGCGAAGCCGAAGGACATCCGCTTCGGCGACAACCTGCCGAAGACGCGCTCGGGCAAGATCATGCGGCGCCTGCTGCGCTCGCTCGCGAAGGGCGAGGCGATCACGCAGGATACGTCGACGCTCGAGAACCCCGCGATCCTCGAGCAGCTCGCCGAAGTGCGCTGAGCGCGTCCGACGCACGGCGCGTGATCGAACGCGCGTCGTTCGAGCCCCTGCGCGGCAATCCCGATTGCCCGCGCCGGGGCTTTTTGCTACATAAGCGCATGGCCGCTCCATCTTCCTCGACGTCGTCGCATGCCGCCGAACCGCCGCCCGTGCCGGCGACGCTTGCGCGCGCGCATGCGCGCTACTGGCGTTTCAACGTCGCGCTGATCGCGATGCTGATGACGATCGGTTTCGCGGTATCGTTCGTCGCGCCGCTCTTCGCACCGGCGCTCGCGCATCTGCGCTTCGCCGGCTTCAGCCTGCCGTTCTACGTCGGCGCGCAAGGCGCGATCCTCGTCTACCTTGCGCTGATCGCCGTCTACATCGTGCTGATGCAGCGCGCGGACCGGATCCTGCGGCGCGACTACGAAGCTTACGCGGACGAAGCGCAACGTAACGACGCCGTTCCGTCGGACGCCGACGCATGCTGACGAATCGACTGGTTCGGGCGTACGCGCTGTATACGATCGGCTTCGCCGCATTCGTGCTGCTGCTCTGGTGGATCGAGCGCGCGACCGGACCTGGCGTGTGGATCGGCTACGTGTTCCTGTTCGTGCCGATCGCGGTCTATGCGGTGATCGGATTGCTGTCGCGTACGTCGGATCTCGTCGAATACTACGTTGCCGGGCGGCGCGTGCCGTCCGCGTTCAACGGGATGGCGACCGCCGCCGACTGGCTCTCGGCCGCATCGTTCATCGGCCTCGCAGGGTCGCTCTACGCGACGGGCTACGACGCGCTCGCGTACCTGATGGGCTGGACCGGCGGCTTCTGCCTCGTCGCGTTCCTGCTCGCGCCGTACGTGCGCAAGCTCGCGCGCTATACGATTCCCGACTTTCTCGGCACGCGCTTCTCGAGCACGCTCGTGAGGGCGCTCGCGGCGGTCGCCGCGATCCTGTGCTCGTTCGTCTACCTCGTCGCGCAGATACAGGGCATCGGCCTCATCGCGACGCGCTTCATCGGCGTCGACTTCTCGATCGGCATTTTCTGCGGGCTCGCGGGGATCCTCGTCTGCTCGTTTCTCGGCGGGATGCGCGCGGTTACGTGGACCCAGGTCGCGCAGTACATCATCCTGATCATCGCGATCCTGCTGCCGGTTTCGCTGATTGCGATGAAGAACGGCCTCGGGCCCGTGCCGCAGTTCAACTACGGCCGCCTGATGTCGCGCGTCGAAACGCTCGAGGCGCAGGTGCGCGACGCGCCGCAGGAACGGCAGGTGCGCGACGCGTATCGCCGACAGGCGGCCGAGATCCAGTTGCAGCTCGATCGGCTGCCGGCCTCGTACGTGGACGCGCATGCGAGGCTCGCGAACGAAGTCGCCGCGCTGCGCCGGCACAACGGGCCGCTGCGGGAGATCAACCAGCGCGAGCGGGAGCTCGCCGAGTTTCCGCGCGATCCCGCGGCGGCGCGGGTCGTGTGGGAGCAGATGCGCGACGATCTGCTCGCGCGCGCGGCCGATCCGGTGCCGATGCACGAGCCGTTTCCGGCCGCGAGCGACGACGAACGCCGGCCGCGCGAACGGAACTTCCTCGCGCTGCTGCTGTGCCTGTCGCTCGGCACGGCGAGCCTGCCGCACATTCTGACGCGCTACAACACGACGACGTCGGTTGCGTCCGCACGCCGCTCGGTCGGCTGGACGCTGTTTTTCATCGCGCTGTTCTACTTGACGGTGCCGGTGCTCGCGGTGCTCATCAAGTACGAGATCCTGACGAACCTGGTGGGGCGGCCGTTCGCCGATCTGCCCGCGTGGATCACGCAGTGGCACAGATTCGAGCCGGGGCTCATCAGCGTCGTCGACCAGCTCCGTGACGGCATTGTTCATTGGTCCGAGATCCAGATGCAGCCCGACATCGTCGTGCTCGCGGCGCCGGAGATTGCGGGGCTGCCGTACGTCGTGTCGGGGCTGATCGCGGCGGGCGCGCTCGCCGCGGCGCTGTCGACGGCGGACGGCTTGCTGCTGACGATCGCGAACGCGCTGTCGCACGACGTCTATTACCACATGGTTGCACCCGGCGCGTCGAGCCAGCGGCGCGTGACGATCTCGAAGGTGCTGCTGCTCGGCGTCGCGTTGTTCGCGTCGTACGTCGCGTCGCTGAATACCGGGAAGATCCTGTTTCTCGTCGGGGCGGCGTTCTCGCTCGCGGCTTCGAGCTTCTTCCCGGTGCTCGTGCTTGGCGTGTTCTGGAAGCGCACGACGACGCGCGGCGCGGTCGCAGGGATGGTGACGGGGCTCGGCGTGTGCATCTACTACATCGTGTCGACGTACCCGTTCTTTACGCAGATCACGGGCTTCGCGGGGCCGAGCTGGTTCGGCATCGAGCCGATCAGCTCCGGCGTGTTCGGTGTGCCGGCGGGGTTCGCGATGGCGATCGTCGCGAGCCTGCTGGATCGGCGGCCGGGTGCGTATACGAACGCGCTCGTCGACTATATCCGACATCCTTGATGTCGGGTTTCTCCCGGGAGTGGCGGCCCGTCCCCGGAGTTTGCTATACTTGCCGTCTTCCCGGAGAGATGGATGAGTGGTTTAAGTCGCACGCCTGGAAAGCGTGTATAGGTTAATAGCCTATCGGGGGTTCGAATCCCCCTCTCTCCGCCAGTCCTTCCAAACCCTTGTAGAATCACGATTTCCCAATCGTAAGAAGGGTTTAGGCATGGTGGACAAGGTGGGTGGTACACCGGGACAAATGACAAACCACCTCACGCGGCGCGGCGCGCGCTACTACTTCCGCCGAAAAATTCCCGCATCCCTTCACGCGCACTACGGCAAGAAAGAGATCGTTCACGCGCTCGGCACTTCCGACTATCACGAAGCCAAACGATTGGCCGCAGTCCATACCGTGCGGACGGATGCGGAGTGGGCGATTCTCGTAGCCAAGCATACGCGCACGGACGCGTGGCTGGCGGATTCGATCCTGCATTCGGATGAAGGTGAACAGGAGTATCGGGCCAACAAGGCGCATCATGACGCCGCCAGCAAGGGCCAACGCGAGGCGCGCGAAAGCGTAGATCGCATCCTTGCCGGTTCTAACTTGCCATCTGCGGCCCAATTGGCGTACTTGGAGGCAACCGGAGGCTATGCTTTCGACGATCGACCGACGCCAGAGCAGGCCGCTAACGCGCCCAGCAAATCTAAGGCTGCCTCCTCGGCCCGCACGGTGAAGCCTTTCGGCGGCCCCACAGGACGCGATAACGCTAATGCAGCCGTGTCGCTGTCCGCCGCCCCGAGTTGGTCGCCGGATTCCCTCAGCTTGGCGCAGTTGTGCGAGAAGTGGGCCAGCGAGCGCAAGCCAACTGCACGCACAAAAGATAAGTACGAATTGGCCGTTAGCCGTTTCTATGATCTGGTTGGGCGTTTCCCCGCCGATCAAATCACGCGCCGCCATATCGTCGAGTTCAAAGACAAGCTGCGCGAATCGGGTGTCAGCATCCCGACCACGAACCACACGCTTGATTGCCTCGGTACACTCTTCAATTTCGGGCGTGATAACGAGCTGGTTCGCGATAACGTGGCGCGGGGTGTTCGCCTCATGGACAACCGCCCGAACAAGTCTAAGCGCCTGCCATACACGCTAGATCATCTGCGGACGATCTTTTCCAAGCTACCCGACCGGAACGCGGACAGAGAAGGTTTTTGGTTGCCGGTCCTTGGCCTGTACACGGGCGCGCGGCTTGGTGAGCTTTGCCAGCTAACCCCTACTGACGTGCGCGAAGAGACTTATTTCGATATGGACGGGAATGAGTCCCGCGCGTGGTGCATCTACATCACGAACGAAGGCGAGGGAAAGCGGGTCAAAACGGCAAGCAGCGTGCGGCGTATTCCGGTGCATCCTGTATTGATCGATCAAGGCTTTATCGAGCTTGCACAATCCCGCAGCAGCAGCCCGCGCATCTTCAATCTTGGGCCGAATAAGGACGGCGAATTCGGACAGGACTGGTCGAAGGCATACGGAAGATTTCTGCGCGGCACGTGCGGTATTACCGACCCCAAGCGCGTGTTTCACTCGTACCGGCACACGTTCAAGGAAATTTGCCGCGATTGCGACATTGGCAAGGAACTGGCGGACGCCATGCAAGGACATGACGACGGCGATAGCTCGGACGACTATGGCGGCGAGTTCTACCCGCTGTGACCTCTTGTGCGAGCCATGAGTGCGTATAGAATCAAGGGCCTAGAGCTACCAATCAAGCCTAACGGGCTTCGACAGGAGTAGGGAATTTGATGCAACAGTCGGCGGACATATATGCTTTGATGATTAGCGAAGTGGCTAACCGCCTCGTCGCCGCCTCAACGTTCCTCGAATCATTCAAGAGCGGGGGCGGTGTGGCATTTCTTGAGTCGTCCGCACTGCAATTGCGAAAGGCGCTAGAGTCAGTCGCCTTTGCCGCGATTGCTCCGAATCAAGCCGCATACGCAGCGTGCCGTGCTAAGGCGGACAAGAATAAGGACTTTACGAAGGATTATCATGCAAAGCGCGTATTCAATGATCTAGGGAGGATCAACCCCGATTTCTATCCGATGCCTGTTTTGCTCGGTAAGAACAGTGCTGCCCAGGATTCACCTAATAACCACTTTCATTTCGACCGCAAGGAATCGGGCTACCTCACCAAAGACGAATTTATCGATGTGTATGATCGCCTTGGTAAGCATCTGCACGCCCGTAACCCTTGGAGCACAGGGGATGCATATGCCGGCTTGCCCGAAATGATCGACAAGACGGTAGACGCCGCCCACGGACTTATCGAACTACACGTCGCATTTATTCGCACGCCCCAATTCTCGGGTGTATGGCTAACTGAGATACCCCGAGGTACGCTAGTGCCGAAAATGGTACTGGCCCAGGCGGATGGGCCGTATGTCGTGCGGAATAGGGCCTAAGAGGGGGCGTGATGCTGCGCCTGTTCCCACGGGCTGAACTGGTAGATGGTGTGCTTGCAAAAGCGGAATCCATCTCACCGGGCGTGCAAAATACTATTCGGCCAATTGCTCCGCGCAAGCCCGCTTGACCGTCGCCGCGCTCACGCCGAAGTGTTCCGCCGTCGCCGCGATGGTTGCGCCGTTCTCGGCTCGCCAGCCTTTAATCTCGGCGTAGTCGGCGGCGCGCTGGCGGCCTGTGTACTTCCCTTCGGCCTTGGCAATTGCTACGCCTCGCCTCTGCATCTCGGCCCGGTTCTTGTCGTCTGCTTCGCCCTGCGCGGCCATGAATGCCAGTACAGCGTCTCGCGTGGCCTTCTCAATCGGGTCCATCGCGCCGCCATCGAATACCATGCCATTCAACGTGCATTCGACACGAACGCCCATATCCATCAAGCGGCGCATCGTTCGGCGCAATTCGTCGTATCGGCGGCTGATTCGGTCGAGCCAGCGGACAATCAGCACGCCGCCGTGCCGCAAGTCATGTTCTACGCGCTGCCATTGCTGGCGTTGATCCGGCGCGACGTGATACCCGCTCACGCCTTCGTCAACGAACACATCTTTTTCCTTGACCCCGTGCGCTTTCGCGTCGGCGTATTGGCTGACTGCTGATTGTCCGTCCGTGGTGGAAATGCGGCCGTAGTAGAGTTTCCGCATGGCTCGCTAGCTCACATACGGTCAATCCTATTGAGCTATATTTTCAATGGCTTACGAATGGCTCAATAAGGTACACCCTACTGATCCAGTATTGCAGGGATTCCGGCCAGCCTTTCGCCAGCAATTCGCGGTATCGCCGCGCAACGGTATGCGTGTGCGGCTTGTCATCGAGCCAGCATGTCACGCGGTACGCCCTCAGTCCGTATTACGGGTTGTACAAATATCGGCTCGCGTCGAACGTTGGAGAAAAACCATGGCCCATCTCGCGAATCGCCGTGACACGGCGTCAAGACTGATCCAAGCATCGCCTCGGGCGATCTACGATGCTTTCGTGAAGCGCGAGGCTGTGTCGGCGTGGTTGCCGCCACAGGGCGCGACCATGGAGGTCCAAACCTTCGAGCCGCGCATCGGCGGGCGGTTTCAGATGACACTCACTTTCGCCACTGCCCTCGGCAAGTCGACGGTCAACACTGATGTCGTGGTCGGTCGCTTTGTCGATCTCGTCCCGCAGGAACGCGTCGTCCAGATTTTCGAGTTCGCCTCAGACGATCCCGCCTTCGCCGGAACGATGACGATGACTTGGGTTCTGACGGCTGCTGCGGACGGCACAATCGTCACCGTCACTGCCGAGAACGTCCCGCCCGGCATCGGGCAAGCGGATCATGAAATCGGCATGAGCTCGTCGCTCACCAATCTCGCGGCCTACGTCGAATAAGGCTGCAGCCTCCGCCGTTCATCGATGGCCCTTGATTCTGTATCTGTCGGAGTTATATCCTCGCCGCCAGGGCGGTCTGGTCGCCGTCTGCGCCTCTGCCTGCTCGAAGAGCCATCGTGAAAAAGGCGAGCGGCCCGGTTCTGCGCTCGATCGTCAGGCGACAGGACGTAGCAACCGCCGCCGTGACTGGCCGATTCGCGTGTGGCTCTGACCAGCAATCCTTCGGCCAGGCAGTCGTCGATCATGTGACGCCAGCCGGGCACCACGCCCTCGCCGAGAATCGCCATTTTCACGAACTCGGGATAGTGATTCACCAGACGGTCTGCGGCGATCACGGCATCTGCACACCATTCAGGTTGAGCCACTCGGCTCATGACATCCACTGCCGCTGACCACGGCCACACCCGACGAGCATGCCACCGTCAGTTTCTGATCGCCGCAGCGCTTCATGACGTCGAGCGTTGCTTCCGCGCAGTTCGCCAGCAACCACTGCACGTGCCTCCCGTCACGTTCACCAGCAATGGTCAGGCGAACGCGCGATGTTCGCGCACAAACAGCGATCGGCCCAAGAGAGCCTCGATCTGCGCGATTTGTCGGCTGCTTGCGCTTTGCGTGAGATGCAGTTCCGCCGCGTCGCGCAGCAGGAGGGCAATCATCGATCCGGAAACTCCGATGAACGCCGCCTCGCTTTTTTCAAAGCCGTTTGGGACATGCAACATATCAGCCAGCCCGTCGCGATTTTGTTGCCGGAGGCTGCGAGCCGAGCATCGATGCTTGCGAAAGAGACGTGTGGAATGGCCTCGCTCGATGATGGTCGCAGCTTGTCCGGCTGCATGTTTATCCACATAAATGTGCACTAATCCTCTCGAGGAATCGTGGATGCATTCTAGTGCCGACTTTGACCATGCGTGTATTTCGACATAGAACGTACTCGAAAACAAACAATGCGAAGCCGCGACGGCTCGATAGGGAGACGGCGTGAAAAAACCGAAAGCGCGTTGGCTGGCAGTGCTGCTGTTGGTCATGCTCGGCGTCACTGTTGCATCATGGCGAAGCATGACGCTGTCGCAGACGGCTTCCACCCGGCCCATACGATCCAACGCGATGGCCAGTGAGCGGAGCGAGCCGCCAATCGGCGCGTCAACCGGGGATGCGCTTGCCAAGGCCGGTTCCGCCGAGCGTCGGCTCGATCTCGTCGTACTGCGAAAGAGTCTCGCAGGTCGCGAGAATGCGGAACAGGAAGTGCAGCGCGTCGTCGCGTTCGCGCGTTTCCGCGATCGGGTCGCTGCATATGGCAGCGGTAGAAACAGCATGCCCGAGACGGAAAGGGCCATATTGGCCAGTCAGATTCTGGCAGAACTGCCCGAGCACGTCGCGCGCAACGAAATAGTCCCGGTGCAGGCCGAGGCGCTCAGCGCAGCACTGATTTCCGACGCGGCGGCGAATCCCGCGACGCGAAGCGCGGCCATCCAGGCAATGAGACAACAGTGGGATGGATATGCCCAGCAGACCGTGGGGGTGTCGCCTGCACAAGATCCACGGTATCCGACCTACGCGCGGCAGAGCCGAGACATCGTCCAGCAGGTTCAAGCGAGCGTATCCGATCCCGAACAGCAGCAGATCGTCATTGCGCAGCGCCTGCAAGCACTGCGCGTCCAGCTGTTCGATCGAGCGGCTCCGACCGACGAAACCCATTGAACGCGCCGCATGCGTGTCGTCGCGCGTGAGTGCGGCGGAAAACCGGGTCAACTGAAATGGAGGAGAGATGTCTGCTTCCAAATTGCTCAGGTGCTTCTGCGTCGCCGGTCTGCTAACCGGCGTCGCCGTCAATGGACATGCCGCGGATGCGGCGATGCCTGATCCGTCGATTCCCTATTATTCGTGGTACGAAGTCACGCTGCCGGAAAGCAGCGGCGCTTCGTGCGGCAACGGCACGCCGATGCGCTTCTACATCAATCGCGCGCAATCGGGCGATCTGCTCTACATGATGGAACCCGGCGGCGCATGTTGGGATCACGGTACCTGCACTGAAACCGCGACCGGTGCGGAGGCGGGGCTCGGCGCTTTCAATCCCGATGGCATTCCGCACAACTACGTGAACGGCACCACGCAGCAGAGCCTGAAATCGTCGTTCCTGTCGCCGCTGATGACGCGGATGGATCTCGCGCATATCCTCGTCGGCGAGCCGAAGGTGGAGACACAGGAATGGACACAGGTGTTCGTTCCATACTGCACCGGCGACATCCACATGGGCAGCGCGGTGCGCAACTACACGTCGCCCTCGGGCGATTGGCGGATCCAGCACTACAACGGCCTGAAGAACGTCCGAACGGTCGCGCAATGGCTCGTTGCCCACGGATTCGGCAAGCCGAACCGGTTGCTGGTGTATGGGATGAGCGCGGGCGGCTATGGAACGCTTGGCAACTAT
Organism: Burkholderia sp. BDU5; assembly: GCF_001522845.1. Lineage (NCBI taxonomy): Bacteria > Pseudomonadati > Pseudomonadota > Betaproteobacteria > Burkholderiales > Burkholderiaceae > Burkholderia > Burkholderia sp. BDU5. The sequence goes on from NZ_LOWC01000001.1 coordinate 36,901, forward strand.
GCGACGCTGCGCAACACGTTGCAGCCGCAAATGCACAGCTCGCTGCTCGACGATGCCGGCACGGTCTTCAATACGCGCTTCGACGCCGATCCGGCGACGTATCCGTCCGTCGGGTTGTACGACAGAGTGCGCGCCGAATGGGGAATGTCCGGGCCCGACGGCATGATTACGATAAACAGCCGGCTGACTCGAAACTTCGATCCCGACAATATGGGCAGCGCCTATGCAGCGTTATCGGCGACCTATCCACGCGACCGCTTCGGCTTTTCGACGTATCGACGCGACAAGGTCATCGCTGCCTACCACTATCGCGCTTTCGTGCCCGCGGTGATCGCGGCGCCCGACGACGCGACCAAGGACAAACTATCGCTCGCGATGTTCGACGAGGAGCTCGATAATCTGAAACGGGTGCTGAATCCGTTGCCGAACTTCGGTTACTTCATGCCTTGGGCACGCGACGATTTCATCGGCAACCACCAGGTAACCGCAGTCAGCTTCACCGGATCCGGCATCCATGAAAACGGCATCGATGCGGATGTCGGAACGTTCGTCGGCGATCTGCTCAACCAGAAGGACCCGGCGGATGAGCCAGTCATGAAAGCGTACCGAACGGAGCAATGGTCGGATTTCACGTTCTCGACCTTCCTCGCCTGGATCGACAGCATCTTCAACTTCACTGGGGAGGCCGGACCGATTTCGGGACACCGGGCCTGACAGCACAAGCCGGGGGCCACGCCTTCCTCACTCGATCGATCGGCGCGTGCTTGCGGCTCCGCAAGGGGCTCAAGGCAAGCACTGCGCTGTCGCGGATTCGAGGCGCTGCTTTTGTCTTTCCGGTGCACCGCATGCGTCAATGCGCCCCACGCCGCCGCGTATCGCTGACGGCCTTGAGCAGGTCGTACTTGCGGATCTTTTCGTACAGCGTGCTTTTCGCGATGTCGAGCTGGTTGGCTGTCTTCGTCAGGTTGCCGCCGTGACGATCGAGCGCGCGGCGAATGTATTCGGCTTCGGCGCATTTCAGCGATGCGCTGCCACCGGACTCCGATTCGAGGGCGTCCTTCGCCGACGGCGCCATGTGCGCCGCTGAGTCGGCGGACACGCCGATTTCCGCCGGCAGCTTGTCCGCCGTGATGACAGGTCCGTCGGACAGCAGCAGCGAGCCCTCGATCGCATTGCGAAGCTCGCGCACGTTGCCCGGCCACGGATATTCCATCAGTCGCGCATACGCATCGTCGTCGAACGTTCGCGGCGGCAAGCCGTAGCATTCGCACAAATGCGCGAGCCAATGTGCGATGAGCGACGGTAAATCCTCGGCGCGTTCGCGCAGATTCGGTATCGACACGGTCGTGACGGCGATTCGGTAGAAGAGGTCCATCCGGAACATCCCCTTCGCGATCGCGTCTTTCAGGTCGCGGTGCGTCGCGGCGACGAGCCGGAAGTTCACCTTGCGCGACGCGTTCTCGCCGAGCCGGTAGATTTCGTTCTCCTCGAGGACGCGCAGCAGATGAGGCTGGATGTCGAGCGGCATTTCGCCGATCTCGTCGAGAAACAGCGTGCCGCCGTCGGCCGCCTCGATCTTGCCCGCCGCGCCCGATTTACGCGCGCCGGTGAACGCGCCTTCCGCGTATCCGAACAACTCGCTCGCGAGCAGGTCTCTCGATAGTCCGCCGCAGTTGAGCGCGACGAACGGGCCGTCGGCGCGCTCGCTCGCCTGATGAATGCCTTGCGCGAACAGCTCCTTGCCGACGCCCGTCTCGCCCAGCAGCAACACCGGCACTTTCGACGGCGCGAGCTGACGCGCCTTGACGACGGCCGCACGGAGTGCGGCGCTGTCTCCGACGATGCGCTCGAACGCGCTGGATGCCGAACGATGCCGATCCGGCTCGCGGACGATCGGACCGGTGCGGCGTGGCGTTCCGCTTCCCGGTATCACGACCATGTAGCCGAGCACGTCCGCGCCTTCGCTCAACGTTTCGACGTGGCTGCCGCGCAGCCATGCGGGCGCGTTCGAGATCGCGCCGCCGCGCTTGCATGCGTCCAGTCCCGGTAGCGAGAACTCCGCGCCGAGCTGCACGTCGAATCCCCGTCTGCGCAGCGTCGGCACGACCTGCGGATTCGCCTTGACGAGGCGTCCGCGATCGTCGACGACGAGCGTCGCCTCGGTACTCGCCGCGCCGAGGCGGGGGGCGCAGCGATCGAGCAGGCGCAGCCGGCGCTCCATCGCGTCTTTCGCGAGACGGCCTTCGATGCGTCCGGCGAGCGATACGGCGAGTGCGAGGCTGTAGCGGCTGTAGGTATCCGCGAGACCCGACACGTCGATGACGCCGAGCACGTGACCGTCGACGGGGTCCTGAATCACCGTCGCCGAACAGGTCCAGCGCTTGATGCCGGCGCAAAAATGTTCAGCGCCATGGATCTGCACGGGCTGTTTCAGCGCGAGCGCGGTGCCGATCGCATTGGTGCCGCAGTTGAGCTCGGTCCAGTCGCAGCCGGGAACGAGTCCGACTTCGCTCGCGGGCTCGAGTATCCGCATGTCGCCTTCTTGCTGCAGGATCATGCCGCTCGAATCGGCGAGCAGCATCACGGTGCCCGTCTGCGACAGAAACTCGCGAGTCTGCTGCATCAGCGGCAGGCTGACGTCGATGAGGCGCCTTTGGCCCGTGCGCCATTGATCGAGGCGTTCGTCGTCGAGCGGCGGCGGCGCCCGGTCGACGCCGGGATCGACGTGGCCGACGAGGCAGCGTTGCCACGAATCGTCGACGACGCCGCGTACGTTGGTCGAGCGCCATTCGCCGCCCGTCACCAAGTGTTCCCACGCGGCCATGATGCGCGTGTCATGTTGAGGACTGGGAAACCAGTCCATGGGCGTGCCTGTCTGCTGCATGCTTGTCTCCTGACGATTCGCAAGCGGGGCGAACCGCATGGCCGTCCGTCCGGCCTTTTGTCTCGACGTTCGACGTTCGACGCCGCGGCGCTTGCAGTCGCCGCGCGGTCGTGCCGGATATCGTACTCCGAACCGTCTTTGACGTCGGTTCGGACGATGCAGGACAAGCAATGCCCGCGCCAACCGATGACCGAACCGGAACGTCCGCATATGCGTCGGCGACCGGCGTTCGCGGTCGCCCGAAAATAGATCGGCCGTCCGAAAATCGAACGGCCGGAAATCGAACGTTGGGTTCGTGAGGCGGGAAGCGAAGCGGACTCGCGGCCCGATGCCGCGAGTCGAGTCAATCGTCAGATCAATCGGCGCGCGCCGGAACCGGCAGGCCGACCCATTCCGAATAGAACGCGTCGATGTCGGGCTCGAAGTCGTGGACGACGGGATACCACGGCGTCGGCGCTTCGACGTCGTGCATCGCGCCGCACGTCGGGCAGTAGTACTCGCGATACACCTGCCATTGCGTGTCGGGTGCCATCAGCCGTGGATAGACTTCGTCCATCGCTTCCTCGGCGTCGCGCACGAAGATGTTCGCGTGCAGCTTCCAGTTCTCCCGGTAATCGCAGAACACGTGGCCGCAGTCGCACTGCGTGACCCATTGCTTCGTCGCCCGCTGCTGCACGATGTACAGGTGCGGGCCGAGCGGCAACACGATGCGATCCTTCCAGCCGAGCTTGTGCTGCAAGGCGTCGACATACATGCTGAACCGCTCGCCGTCCTTCGGCATCGACAGCATGCGCAGCGTGGTGTCCCAGTCGAGCTTGCCGTCGACCATGTTCCTGATCTGTTCCTTCGTGTAAGTAGACATCTCCAGTCCTCTTCGATGGTTGCGCGCCGGGCGGCCGGGCTCACTCTTCGACGAGCACGACGGTGTTGACGTCGGGCATCTTCGACAGATCCATGCGGAACTTCGAGCCGTAGGTCGGCACGTCGAGCTCGTCTTCGGTGAGCGTCCAGCTATCCGGCAGGTCCCAGAACGTGCGGAACCGCTGCTCGAACTGCATCGACAGGCCGAAGCTCGTCGCGAACATGTGCCGCACCTGCGTCGACGCATGCTTCACCAGGATCCGCTCGCGTTCGCCCTTCATCCATTCGCGGGTCGGTTGCGAACGGGCAAGGCGCGCGTTGCGGATCTCGACGCGCTGCAATGTGGTCGCCTTCGCGTCGACGGTCCAGACGCCGTTCGCATCGCGGGTCGCGACCGCGCCGTAGACCTTCTGCGCATACTCGGGCAACAGCAGCGCATTGTTCAGGTCGTGCTCGATCGCGTCGATTTCTCGGTCGAGCGGATCGCCGAAACCGGGGCCGCCTCGCAGGTAGTTCAGATAGAGATCGTGGTTGCCGTAGCAGTCCTCCGTCGTCATGCATTGCTGGTCGCGCTTGACGACTGCGCCCGCGTTCAGGTGATTCTCGTAGTCGGGAAGATCCGGATTCGCGTCGCCGCCGAGCGGCAGGCTCTCGCCGAGTTCGATGCGCTCCTTCAGGCCGGTGCGGTGCGCTTCGAAGCGATAGCCGGTCGCTGCCGGATAGCCGCCCATCAGGCCCCAGTCGCTGTTCATGTAGCCGTTGCCCATGAAGAACATCGTCCAGTCCTGCGCCTTCCAGACCATGCGCAATGTCTCGAAGCCGCAGCCGCCCCGGTACTTGCCGTAGCCGCCGGAGTTCGATTTCACGTTGCGGCCGAGATAGAGCAGCGGTTCGGCCATCTCCCAGATTTCGATGTCGCCCATGTCGCCTTCGGGATTCCAGATCGCGGCGGCGTGATTGAGGCCGTCCTTGATCGCGCACGCGCCGGTGCCGCACGACGACGCCTCGAAGCTGTTGACCGCATGGATGTCGCCGTCCTGGTTGATCCCGCCGCCTTGCAGCCAGTTCGACGTGTTCGCGTTGCCCGCGTTGACTTCCTCGAGATAGCCGCGGCTGAAGTAGGCTTGCGACAGGCCGCGCCACAACGCACTCCAGCCCGACACGAGGAAGTGCCACGCATACGCGTGGCCCGTGCGGCGATCGTCCGGATTCATCCACGCGCCCTTCGGCAGATGGAATTCGGTGCCGAAATACGCGCCGTCGTTGATGCGCTGCGTGGGGACGAGCGTTTGCGTCATCATCACCCAGATGCCGCTCGTGAACGCGACCTGATGCGCGTTGTACGAGTGCCAGCCCCAGCGGCTCGCGCCTTCGAAATCGAGACGCCAGGTGCCGTCCTTGCGGATTTCCATCTCGACGGGAGCGTGCATGATCGAGTCGAGCTTCGCGAACGCGGACGACGTCTGCACGTCCGGATGGTTGTACGGCACGTCGACGAAGGCGACCTTCCGATACTTGCCGGGCAGCGTCATCGCCTTGATGCGGGTCTGCAGGCCGCGTCGGCCTTCCTCGATCACTTCGTACGCGAACTTCTCGTACGCGTCGAGGCCTTCTTTCTCGATGACTTCCTCGATCAGGCCGCGGATCATGTGACAGCCCGCGATGCGCGTGCGCTCGTCGAGAATCCAGTACTTCGGCGTGCGAACCGAGCGCTGGCTCTCGTGCAGCCAGTCGCGCAGCGGCGTGTCGTTCACGCCGGTCTTGCGGCACGTGATCATGTAGCCGTCGCCGAAACGCTGCACCTGTCCCGTCGACATCGAGCCCGGCGTCACCGCGCCCGTATCGATCACGTGCGTCACGCCGCCGACCCAGCCGACGAGCCTGCCGTGCGCGAAGATCGGCACGATCGTCGCGATATCGCACGGATGGACGTTGCCGATCGAGCAATCGTTGTTGGTGAACATGTCACCCGGATGAATGCCGGGATTCGCCTCCCAGTTGTTTTCGATCATGTACTTGATCGCCGCGCCCATCGTGCCGACGTGGATGATGATCCCCGTCGACGTCAGCACGCAGTCGCCTGCCGCGTTGTAGAGCGTGAAGCACAGTTCGCCTTCCTGTTCGACGATCGGGCTCGCGGCGATCTTCTTCGCGGTTTCGCGCGCATGCACGAGCCCGCCGCGCAGCTTCGAGAACATCTTCTCGTAGCGGATCGGGTCGCTCTCGCGCAATTCGAGGCGCTGGAGACCGTTGTAATGGCCGGTCTGCGCGGTGCGCCCGAGGATGCCGTCGCGAAACTGCTTCAGCGTCTGGCCGTTCTTGAGCAGATCAGCGAAGCCGACTTCCTGGCTGGATATCATGTTCATCGCGTGTCTCCTTACTTGATTTCCTTGAGATGGAAGAGCCGGTGCTTGTCGAGCGTCGTTTCGAATCCGTCGGGCACGACGAACGTCGTTGCGTCGGATTCGACGATCGCAGGCCCGGTGATCACGTTGCCCGGCTTGAGCGCCTCCATCCGCCAGAGCACGGCCTCGTGCCATTGTTTGTGGCGATAGAGCCGCCGCGTGCCGATGCGTGCGTCCGCAGGCGGCTTCGCGCCGCCCTCAGGGTCTTCCGGCAGAACCGGCTTCTGCGTGACGACCATGCCGCGCATGATCGCGCCCGTGACCGAGAAGCCCAGCTCGGGCGAGCGCGCCGAGCTTGCGTAGACGCGGCCGTAGGTGTCCTCGAACGCGGCGACGATCCGGTTCCAGTCGTCGGCGCTCGCCGCGCTCGCGATCGGCGACTCGATTTCGAGATCGTTCAGTTGTCCCATGTACTGCATCCGGAAGCCGGGGCGCAGAATCACGTCGCGCTCGTCGAAGCCGTTGATCCTGAATTCCTCGACGACCTTCGCGGCCAGCTCGGCCCATGCCTTCTGGATCGTCTGCGCGGCCTGCGTCTTGTCGGCGTCCGGTGCGAGCTGCGGCAGCGCGAGATCGACGCTCTTGTCGTAGCGGTATTCGAAGTCCGCGCACGCGCAGCCGAATGCGGAGAAGCCCGCGGCCCATGCGGGCACGATGACGTCCTTGAAGCCGAGCCCTTCGGTGTACCCGTACGTATGGACTGGGCCGGCACCGCCGTACGAGAAGCAGACGAACTCGGTCGGGTTGTAGCCCTTCGCGCTGACGTTCGAACGCAGGTATTCGCGCAATTGCAGGTCGAGCAGCTCGATCACGCCAGCCGCCGCGCCCTCGACCGAGAGGCCGAGCGGATCGGCGACCTGCGCCTTGATGTGCTCGCGCGCGCGGTTCACGTCGAGCTTGATCTGTCCGCCGAGGAAATTGTCGGGATTCAGATAGCCGAGCACTACGTGACAGTCGGACACGGACACCGTCGCGAGGCCGCTGTCGGGCCAGCACGTGCCGACGCGATAGCCGGCGCTGTCCGGGCCGAGCTTGATCGCGCCGCTGTACGGATCGAGCCGCACGAAGCTGCCGGCGCCCGCGCCGACCGAATCCATCGTGACGAGCGGCAGCGACAGCACGAGGCGCGCCATGTCGGGATCCGAAGCGATCGCGAAGTTGCCCTTCGTGATGAGCGCCATGTCGAACGACGTGCCGCCGATGTCCGAGCACGCGATGTTGTCGTAGCCGAGCGTCTCGCCGAGGAGCTTCGAACCGATCACGCCGCCGATCGGCCCCGATACGATGGTGCGCGCGAGCTCCTTCGCTTTCCAGCTGATCGTGCCGCCGTGCGTCGCCATCACGCGCAGGTCGAACTTCGCGCCGTGCTTGCGGAAGCGGTCGCTGACCTTCTTCAACGTTTGCCGGGACGGTTCGGCCGCGTACGCTTCGAGCACGGTCGTGTTCATCCGGTGGCTTTCCTTGCGCTGCGGATAGTAGTCGATCGACGCGAAGACGGGGATGTCCGCGCGGATCGCCGTCAGTTCGTCGCGCGCGACGTCGCGCGCGCGCCGCTCGCTCATCGCGTTCTTGTGCGACTGCAGCAGGCAGATGACGATGGCCTTCGCGCCCGCGGCGACGAGCTCGCGCGTCGCCTGCCGCACTTCCGCCTCGCGCAGCGGGATGACGACGCCGCCCTGCACGTCGGTGCGTTCGGTGACACCGCGCGTGCGCGACAGCGGCACGAGCGGTTCGTCGTAGCGGTGCGTGTTCAGATGGATCCGCTCTTCGAGCGCGTAGCCGAGGTAGCTCTGGATCGCGCGACCCATCGAGTGAATATGCTCGAAGCCCTTGTTCACGATCAGGCCGACGTCGAGCCCCTTGCGCTGCACGACGCGGTTCAGCATCGCCGTGCCGGAGTACACGCACGTGAGCAGTTCTGGATACACGTCGTCGACGTCGCGCTGCCAATGGGCGAGCGCGTCCTGCGATGAATCGAGGATCGCGAGCGATTCGTCTTCGGGATTGCTTTGCGCCTTGCCGACGACGAACCGCCCGTCCGCACGCACGAAGAAGGTGTCGGTCATCGTGCCGCCTGCGTCGATGCCCAGCACCTGGACTTGCGAAAGCCCGTCCATGTTTTCGTCTCCAGTGATTGATGTAGTCGTGAGCCGCGATGCGATCGATTGAACGCGTTCGACGCATCGGAAGCGAAGGCTCGGAGACGACATTGCAATAGCCGTGCCAGTGGCGGGCGGTGCGCGAGCATGCGCGGCGCAACGAGGCGCGACGGACGATGGCGCTGGTGGGGAAGAGCTCGTCGCGCGCGCGAGGCCGGTAAAACGACCGGATTTCGAACTGGCGGCGCGTTCGAATGCCGGTCGGGGAGAGGGCGTCAGCGTCGATTGCGGCGATGCTCACGACCGCCGGCCGCGCATCGTTCGCTGCCGAGACGGCCTGCGCCGAAGTGTGTCGTGAAGCACCGTTGAACAATCCCGCCGCGTGTGCTTCTGCTGTAGGGGCGCAGCGTTCGGCAACCGCGTGACGAGATCAAGCACGTTGTTCGTGTGAACAGGCGCGAGTCAGTCGGCTCCGAGCGCTGGCTCGTCGCGCCCGAGCGTCGCGCGTTTTTTCGATGTCCGGCAACGGCCGTCTCGCCGCACGCCGCGATATCGATGCAGGTCCTGCGATTCCCGGCGCGGTGCTGCCACGCTGCGCCAAGGGCAAAGGGGCAAAGGGCAGACGACAGACGACAGACGGCAGACGGCAGACGGCAGACGACAACGAACCGCTGCCGCTCACTTGGCAAAGCGCTTGCGCAGCCGCTCTTCGATGAATCCGAGAAACACCCGGCAGGCCGCCATGTCCTGCCGATGCTGCGGATAAACGGCGTTCACCGGCAACGGAGACTGCGCGAACGGTTCGAGCACGGTCACGAGCGTGCCCGCATCCAGCGCGGGCGCGACGATGAAGTGCGGCAGCAGCGCGACGCCGAGCCCCGCGACGGCCGCGTCGCGGATCACGTCGCCGTTGTTCGCGAGCAGCGCGCCCTGCACTTCGAACGTACGGCGCGCGCCGTCGATTGCGAACTCCCAGCCGGTGCGCCCCTCCTGGCCGTACAGCAGGCACGTGTGCCGATGCAGATCGGCGGGCGTCGCCGGCGCGCCCCGGCTGCGCCGGTAAGCAGGGCTGCAGCACGCGACCATCCGCAATTCGCCGAGGCGGCGCGCGATCAGCGTCGAATCGGGCAGCGCGCCGATGCGCAGCGCGAGGTCGAATCCTTCGCCGATCAGATCGACGTGGCGGTCGCTGAGCTCGAGATGCAGCCGGACGGCCGGGTGCTGGACGAGGAACTCGGCGATCAGCGGCGACACGTGCGTGATGCCGAACGACATCGGCGCGCTGATCTTGAGTGTCCCGCGCAGGTCGCGGCGGCGCGCGGACATCGCCTCCTCGGTGTCCGCGATCTCGGCGAGGATGCGCGTCGCGCGCGAGTGGAACTCCTGGCCGAGCTCCGTCACCGCGAGCTTGCGCGTGTTGCGCACGAGCAGCCGGATGCCGAGCGACGCCTCGAGCGCCATTACCCGCCGGCTGACGAACTGCTTCGACAGCAGGAGCTTGTCTGCCGCGCCCGTGAAGCTTCCCGCCTCCACCGTCGCGACGAATATCCGAAGGTCGTCGAATTGCATGATTGTCCACTAAACGGAGACAGTAATTATCTTTCCATTTATATAAGTATCAATCTAGTTGACGTAAGCTGCAAGCACCGATCGACGAGGCGCGCAACCCGCAGCGCCCGCGATGCAACGGAGGTCATCATGATTGAAGTCAGAGCAGCCAATCAACGCGGCCGCGCCGAACACGGCTGGCTCAGATCGCGTCACACGTTCTCGTTCGCCGAATACTACGATCCGGCGCAGGTCGGGTTTTCGGACCTGCTGGTGATCAATGACGATCGCGTCGCGCCCGGCCGCGGTTTCGGCATGCATCCCCATCGCGACATGGAGATCCTGTCGTACGTGCTCGAAGGCGCGCTCGAGCACCGCGACACGATGGGCACGGGCTCGGTGATCGTACCGGGCGACGTGCAGCTGATGAGCGCGGGCAAGGGCATCGCGCACAGCGAATTCAACCATTCGGCGGCGGAGCCCGTGCATTTCCTGCAGATCTGGATCGGGCCGTCGGTGCGGGGCGTCGAGCCGCGCTATCAGCAGGCCAGCGTGAGCGACGACGAAAAGCGCGGGAAGCTGCGCCTCATCGTGTCGCCCGAAGGTCGGGACGGCTCGTTGAAGATTCGCCAGGACACGCGGGTTTACGCGGGCCTGTTCGACGGCGATGCGAGTGAGCAGTTCGTGCTGCCGGCGGAACGCTTCGCGTACGTTCACGTCGCGCGCGGATCGGTGACGGTCAACGGCGTCGCGCTGCAAGAGGGCGACGGCGCGCGGATTCGCGATGAGCAGGCGCTGCAGATCGCGAACGGCAAGCAGGCGGAGGTCCTGTTGTTCGATCTGCGGCCGATCGAAGTCACCGCCGAGTGGGCGTGACATCGTCGAGCTTCGGGTGGCCGTGCGAGGACGGCGGCGGCACGGGGCACGCCGTGCGCGCGCCGTTCGGCCGCCCACTGCGCGCGGCGATCCGCGCGCGCAGACGTCGCGCGGATCGCATGCGCATTCGCGCTCGTCCCTTTCTTCAGGAACCCGATGCAATGAAACCGAACCTCCCTTCGCTGCTCACGTTCAACGGCGGTTATGTCGATACCGCGGGCTTTCTCGCGCTGCAAGGCCTGTTCACCGCGCACGTGACGGGCAACTTCGTCACGCTCGGCGCGACGCTCGTCTCCGGAAGCACGGGCGCCATCGCGAAGCTCCTGGCGCTGCCGGTTTTCTGTATCGTCGTGCTCGCCGCGGGCGCGGCGCGCCGCTTGATGCTTCGCGCGCGCGCGCCGGCGCTGAAGATCCTGCTGGGCATGCAGTGGCTGCTGCTCGCCGTCGGCGCGGCGCTCGCGATCCGCATGGGCCCGTTCACGGACGGCGATGGGTGGCCGGCTATCGTGACCGGGATGATCCTCGTGATGGCGATGGCGATCCAGAACGCGGTCCATCGGCTGCATTTGCCGGACGCGCTGCCCACGACGCTGATGACGGGCACCGTCACGCAACTGATGCTGCATCTGTCGAACCGTGTCGCCGGCGACGATGCACAGCGCACGGGCGGACCGTCGCGGCTCGCGAACATGGCGTGGACCGTCGTGACGTTCGCGCTCGGATGCGGGGTGGCGGCGGGCCTCTATCTGATCGGCGGTGCGTGGGCGTTCGCGTTGCCGCCGGTGCTGATCGCGGCCGCGCTGCTCGTCGACGAAGAAAAGGCGATGGAGAAGGCGTTGTGAGCGGCGGCGCGCATGCCGCGCCGCACGGATCAAGCGGGATAGGCGCGGATGAAGCGGCGAATCGCATCGACGACGACCGCGCCGTCCGACATGTTCTCGACGGCCGAGCGCCGCGGTCCCGCGCGCACTTCGCCGATCGCGAACACGCCGGGCTGCGAGCTTTCGAACGCGGCGGCGAGGGTCATGCCGGACGCCGCGCGTCCGGTGCGGACGAATCCGCTGTCGTCGACGTCGACTGCGCCGCAGAGCCATTCAGTGTTCGCGCGAAGCACGACGCGCGCGAGCCGCGGGCTGTACTCCGGGCGCAGCGACGACGCGATCACGACGGCGTTTGCATGAATGCGTTCGCCGTCTCGGGCGACGAGGCCGAACGGGTAGGCATTGCAGTCGAGGCGAACGGTGTGGTTGCGGATCGTCAGATGAGGACCGAATTGCCAGCGCGCCGCCGCGTCGGGCGCCGCGAATTCGTCGTCGATCCCGAACGGCAGCCGGCCTTCGACGACGACGGTGTTCAGGCGCAGCGATGCGGCGTGCGCGGCGGCGATCATGCCGGCCGGGCCGCCGCCGACGATCGCCACGTCGAATTCATGCTCGTCGTCGCGATGGCGGGCGGACGACGTGCGTCGCGCGGGCGAAGGAAGCGGAAGATCGACGGCGAGCAGGCAGATGCGGCGAAGCAGGAAGAGGCGGACGAGGATGTCGCGTAGATCCGGCTCCCGCTGCATCAGATGCTTGAGCGTCGCGCGATGGATCCGCACGAGCCGGCATGCGGACGATGCGATCACCGTGACCTCGCATGCGACGTCATTGAGCAGATCGAGCTCGCCGGTGAAGGTGCCGGGCCCGTGATCGACGCCGGACGGAATCGGCAGGTGCGCGCGCGGCGCGCATCGGGTCGCGCCTTCGAGCACGATGTACAGGTAATCGCTGCGCGTTCCGCTGATGCACAGCGCCGCGCCGCCGTCGACGTCGACGATCGAACCATACCGGGACGCGCGTTCGACCAGGTCTTGCGACAGCCTGTACGCGGCGAAGTCATCGGTATGCTTCAGATGCCCCAGTAGATTTCGGAGGTGATTCATCAATGAGTGCGCGTTGCCAGGAGGGGGATGCATCAGGGGCGCTCGCGTGAGCGTCGCGCCAATCTGGCGTCTGCGTGTCCGACGGATTTTCGAGTATAAGTTGCGGAGCGTGTCCTCTGGCGGTTGCCGGCGCGAGGCGGCGATGCGAAGTGCGAAGATGATGCGCGTTTGACGTGCGAATGACAACTGGCGAAAGTTGAACGTCGTCGACTTTTTTGTAAAAAAGACACCTTTGTTCTATCGACGGATGCAATCGGCCACTATCCTTGACCCGACTGAAGGAATAGCCATGGGGCGATCTGCCGACACCGAAGCAAGCACACCTGCCGAGCCTGAGATGAACTGCATCGATCTTGCCCCCATTGGCCTGCACGACGCGTTTCGCGGCGCGACGATGCAGACGATCGACGTCCGCGTCGACGGCCATGCGCCCGTCGCGCTGACGCGCGTGCGCCATCCGGAGCCCGGCTTCGGCGTCGTCGAGTTCATGCCGCCCGTCGATAGCTGCCTGATCGGCATGTCGCTGATGTCGCCGTCGACGCGCCCGCAACGCGCGTCATCGGGCCTCGACGACGCGCCGTGTCGCGATACGCGCATCGCTTTGCGAATCCGGCAGGATGACGAACCGTTTCGAGCCGACCTGCATCAGCCGTTCGACATGCTCTTCCATGCGTTGCCACACCGAACGCTGGCCGAGCTGGCCGCCGAAATGCGGATGGGCGGCGTTCGCGAGCTGGCTTGTCCGGACGACAGCCAAGATGCGGTGCTGCAGTGTCTCGTCGGCGTGCTGCTGAGCGCGTCGGCGGCGAATTCGCCACCCAGCCCGCTGCTCGCTGGCCATGTCGCGCGCGCGATGCAGATCCACGTCGTCCAGAAATACGGTGTGGTCGCGCCGAACGTGTCCGCGAAGGGCGGGTTGGCCGGCTGGCAACTGGAGCGGGCGAAGGCGATCCTCACCGAGAACGTCGCCGGCGAAGTGCCGATTTCGCAGGTCGCGTCCGCATGCGGTCTGTCGCGCAGCTACTTCATCAAGGCGTTCCGGCAAACGGTCGGCACGACGCCGCATCGATGGCTGCTCGAGCACAAGATCGAACGCGTCAAGCGCAGCCTGCTGTCGAAGTCCGAGCCGATCGCCGACATCGCGCATCAGTGCGGCTTCTCGGATCAGGCGCATCTGACGCGCGTCTTCACCAGCATGATCGGCACGCCGCCCGCCGCGTGGCGGCGCATGAACCGGAAATAGACGAAGCCTTTCGTCGCGGCCGAGCCGAAAGCGCGCGTCGCGCGCGCCGGATCAGGCGCGTGCGCGCCGTCGCCATCCGCCGGGCGGCAAGCCGACGACCTTCGTGAACGTCTGCGTGAAATGGCTCTGGCTCGAGAACCCGCAATGCTCGGCGATGCGCGCGAGCGTCCAGTCGCCGTGCGCGAGCAGGTGCTTCGCGGTATCGATGCGCTGCTCGATGAGCCACTGATGCGGCGTCTTGCCTGTCGTCGCGCTGAACGCCTTGATGAAGTAGCTGCGCGACACGCGGCATGCATTCGCGATTTCGTCGATCGACATCGCGCCCGTCGTCAGCATCTCCTTCGCACGCATCTCGAGCTGCGCGGACAGGCGTTGCCGCTGCTTCGGCTCGTCGCACGGCACGCCGCCGTAGGCGTGCATCGCGTGCGTGCCGATCGCCATGCCCAATTGGTCGAGGAGCATCGCATCGGCCGCGTCGCTCGATTGCAGCGCCAGCGCCAGTGCGCGTCCGAGCTGGCCGAGCAGGCGGTCGTCGTGCGCGACCGTCGGCGCGATGCCGTCGAGGCCCGCGCGGCGGCTGCCGTCGGCGAGGCCGTCGAGGAACATCGGCGACAGCTCGATCAGCATGAAGTTGAAATTGGACACCATGTCCGCGCGATAGTCTTCGGAGAAGTCGCGCGCGTAGATCGAATCGACCCGGAAATCGTGCGTTGCCGAACGGCTGCCGCGGATGATCTTTCGGCGATGTCCGTCGGACAACGAAATGCCGATCAGGATGCCGCGTCCGGAGGCCGGCGTCGAGACCTGCTCGAGGCGCAAGCCGGTCGTGTGCTTGCGGTAGAAACCGAACAGCGCCGTCTGACGCTCGATGTTCGTCAGAAAGCCGCTCGACGTGCAGCCCAGCGAGTCTTTCGCGGTCGTTTGCGGCGGCGAATGGCGTGCAAGCGGACTCATGGAGCGATTTCCGCAGCAGTGAGCGGTGCATGTCGCGAGCGGCTGTTCGCATCCGGTGTGCAATGGCGTATTGCATCGGTGCCGGCCGGTCGGCGGGGGGCGTATTGCGAATTCCGCACCGTGCCCGTTTGCGGTGCGCAAGCGTCGTGCGAACGCGCGGGCTGCGCGGCGTATCGGCACGACAGGCGATTGGCGGTGGCGGTCGAACGCGCGATGCGGCCGATCGCCGATGCCGGCTGCGATCCGGCGGGCGAGGCTGCGTCGCGTCGCCGAATCTTACCGGTTGTTACGGGCGGATTGTACGTGCAACGGTTCCAGTCTGCCAGGCGGGCGATGGGGGGCGATGCGCTGTGTCGGATATGACGCGCCGCGCGTGTTCGCCGCCCGCCCGGATGTCGATGCGGCCAGCCCGCTGCGCGCGCCGCCGCCGAGCGGCCGGGCCATCGCGGAATGCGCGCCTGTCCGATCCGCTCCATTTGCATGTGGCCGTGCGATCGGGGCCGGCGACGTGTGTGCGCGAATCGCTTCATTGTTCCGACCGCGACTTCACGATGAAACGTGCGAGCGCCGCGAGCGGAAAGAGCGCGCCGGCGATCGCGATCCAGGTCCAGCCGCCGTGCTCGTAAAGAACGCTCGCGAGCGCCGAGCCGATCGCGCCGCCGACGAAGATGCTCGTCATGTAGATCGAGTTCAGGCGATTGCGGCTGTGCGCGTCGAGCGCGTAGATCTCCCGCTGGCCGAGCACCATGTTCATCTGCACCGCGAAGTCGAGCAGAATTCCGGTCGCGACGAGCCCCGCCACGCCGGCGCCGGGAACGAGCAGGGCCGGCACGAAGCTCGCCGCCGCGAGCACGAGCGCGACGATGGTCGCGCGCTCGGCGTGGCCGGCGTCGGCGAGGCGGCCGGCGATCGGAGCGGACGTCGCGCCCATCGCGCCGACGAGCGAGAACAGCGCAATCGCCGATTGCGACAGATGGTAGTGGTTCATCAGCTCGACCGGCACGGCCGTCCAGAACAGGCTGAACGAGCCGAACATCAAGCCCTGGTAGAGCGACCGCTCGCGCAGCACGGGCTGCGTCGCGACGAGCCTTTCGAGCGAGCGGATCAGTTGCGCGTACGTTGCCTCGTGCTCGGGCCGGCGGCTCGGGATCGTCAGCATCAGCAGCGCGGTCACGATCGCCATCGTGATCGCGCCGAACGCGAACACGGCACGCCAGCCGAAATGATCGGCGACGAAGCTCGCGACGGGACGCGACAGCAGGATGCCGAGCAAGAGCCCGCTCATGATCGTGCCGACGACGCGTCCGCGCGATTCGCTCGGCGCGAGATGCGCGGCGAGCGGGATCAGCAGCTGAACCGCGACCGAGCTGAAGCCGACGATCAGCGACACGGCGAGGAACACGCCCGGCTCGCGGACGCTGGCGGCGAGCGCGAGGCTCGCGATCGACATCAGCGCGGTGACGATCATCAGCTTCTTGTTCTCGACCAGATCGCCGAGCGGCACCAGAAAGAACAGGCCGGCCGCATAGCCGATCTGCGTGAGCGACACGATGAGGCTCGCCATGCCGGTGGACATGTGAAGATCCGGCGCGATCAGCGCGATGATCGGTTGCGCGTAATAGAGATTGGCGACGATCGCGCCGCAACTGAAGGCGAACAGCAGGATCAGGCTGCGCGCCATCTGCGGCATGGCTCCGGCGGTGGCCGGAGAGGCAAGGTTGGTGTTCATGGTGTGCTCGCTGGTGAATGAAACGGGTTGGGCGCGACCGCCGTGCCGGACGACGAATCGGGCGGCAGGCGGCGCCGGGCGACTTGGCATCGGCGAAGGCGGGGCATGCTTGCCTGCATTCGTCGTTGCGTGGTCGAGTGGGACTGAGCTTATTCGGCGCGACCGGAATCGAGAATCGCGCGCGGCGGCAATCCGGCGTTGCGCCGCGCGCAACGCGCGCGCCGGCGCCGCCATGGCGGGCGCGCCGCCGTGCGTATCCGGTGCATGCGGTCTTTGCCGCAGACGCAACGCCGGATTGCAGCGGCGCCGCATTCCCGCGGCATGTCGCGGCCCCTATGCTTCGGTCAGGCCGCGCGCCATTCGGGCGACGTGTGCAACGTGAAAACACACCGGAGAAGGGTCATGCACGACCATCTTTTCGAGCCGATCAAGGTCGGCACCCGCGTGCTGCCGCATCGCATCGCAATGGCGCCGCTCACCCGCTCGCGGGCCGGGCAGCCGGGCAACGTGCCGACGCCGATGAACGCCGAGTATTACCGCCAGCGTGCGAGCGCCGCGCTGATCATCACGGAGGCGACGCAGATTTCCCAGCAGGGGCAGGGCTACGCATGGACGCCCGGCATCCACACCGACGCGCAGATCGATGGCTGGCGCGCGGTGAGCCGCGCGGTTCATGCGAGCGGCGGCACGATCTTCCTGCAGTTGTGGCATGTCGGGCGCGTATCGCATCCCGTGTTTCAGCCTGACGGCGTGCCGCCCGTCGCGCCGAGCGCGATCGCGGCGTCCGGAAAGACATTCATCGTCGATGCGGACGGCGCGGGCGCATGGGCCGACGTGCCCGTGCCGCGCGAGCTGACGGTCGCGGAGATCGAGGCGATCGTCGACGATTTCCGGCGGGCGGCGCGCAATGCGATCGCCGCGGGCATGGACGGCGTCGAGATTCATGCGGGCAATGGCTATCTGATCGACCAGTTCATCAATTCGAACAGCAATCGCAGAACCGATGCGTATGGCGGCAGCGCCGAGCGTCGCGCGCGCTTCCTGCTGGAGATCGTCGCGGCGGTGTCGGACGAAATCGGCGCGGAACGCGTCGCGGTGCGCTTGACGCCGATGGGGCGATTCATGGGCATGGGCGACGACACGCCCGAGCAGACGTTCGGCTACATCGCGCGGCGCCTGAACGACTGGCCGCTCGCCTATTTGCATCTGGTCGAGCCGGCGGTGGTCGGCACGACGAAAGAGGAGCAGGTCGATCCGCGCTGGGATGCGCTGATTCTCGCGCTGCGGCGCGCGTATCGCGGCGTGCTGATGCTCGCGGGCGGCTACGACGCGGCGAGCGCCGAGCAGGCGATCGCGACCGGGCGCGCCGATCTGATCGCATTCGGCCGCGCATTCATCGCGAATCCGGATCTGCCGGCGCGGCTGCGCGGCGCGCATGCGTTGAATGCGCCGGATCCGCAGACGTTCTTCGGCGGGGCCGAAGCCGGCTACGTCGATTATCCGAGTCTTGCCTGATCATGGCTGTGCGGCGCCGTTCGCCGGCGCTGCGGGACGCGCCCCGTCTCGATGGCGGCGGCGCGTCGTCGCATGCCGAATCGAGTTGAAACGAAATGCGTCGAGGCGATTGCTTCGGCGCTTCGTCGGACGAACCCGGCTCACCACTGAACGGACGGCCGCGCGCCGCGCGTGACGCCGCCGCGAAATGCATGCGTCGCGGCGGCGGCGCGTCCATCGATGCGTGTCGCCATCGTGACGGACGCCGATTCCGCGCGGGCGATGCCCGGTACGCGGGGTCCGCGATCGCGGTCTTCGACGCCGCGCGGCTCGCGTCACGCCGCGTGCGCGGCGTCGAAGACGCCCATGATCCGCTTGCCGAGCGCGATGCCCCAGTCGGTCAACCGCACGCCGTATTGCCATTGCGTCGATTGCCAGGCGGCGAGCGCGCGATCGACGTCGCCGCCGGACGCATCGATCGCGCGTGCGAGCGACACCGTGTTCGTCGCCGCTTTCGCCGTGCCTGCGCCCGTGTGCGGCCGCGCGACGAACGCCGCGTCGCCGAGCAGCACAGCGCGGCCGAACACCATGCGCGGCGTCCGGTAGTCCTGGATGATCTGCATGAACGGCGCGTCGGTTGCCGCGACCAGCGCCGCGAGCGCGGGCGCGAGTTGCATGCCGGCGTCGTCGAGCAGGCCGCGGCGCTGCGCGTCGCTCATCGCGCCGGGCGGGATCGAGTGCGTGCGGACGATGCCGTGCCGATCGGTGAGGGCGGCGCGCAGCGCGTCGCCCGCGGGCAGCCGGCGATACCACACCCAGTTCCAGCGCCGTTCGCCCGGCACGGTCGAGCCGTCTTCGCCGGGAATCAGATAAGCGAGCAGTTGATGCCCCGCTTCCTGCTGGAACGTGAACGCGTTCGTCAGTTGCGCGGCCGCTGCCGCGTCGAGGCGCGGCTCGGGCACGAGGCCGCGCCATGCGACGTAGCCGGCATAGGCGGGAAGGCTTCCCGGCAGCAGCAGACGGCGCGTCGTCGAATCGGGGCCGTCCGCGCCGATCAGCAGATCGGCCCGCACGTCCGCGCCGTCCGAGAAGCGCGCACGGACTTCGGCGTCTTCCCGGACGATGTCGGCCAACGCGACGCCCGAGCGGATCATCCCGGCGGGCAGACTCGCCTTGAGCGTGCCGTAGAGCATGCTCCACGCGGTCTGCGTCTGCGGCATTCGCTGGCGCTGCGCGATGTCGCCGCGGGCGTCGACAAATTGACGATATTCGCTTCGTACGCCGAGCGGTCCGGCGTAGTCGATGCCGCCGAACCGGAACGCGTCGAGCACGTCCGGCTGCAGGACGAGCCCGCCGCCCCGGCTGTCGAGGTCGTGCGGCGAGCGTTCGAAGACGTCGACGTCCCAGCCGATCGAGCGGAGCGACGTCGCGGCGAACAGGCCGCCGAGCGACCCGCCGGCGCCTCCCGTGATCGCACTCGTCGGCCTGCTCGGCATTCTCGCCGGCGAGCAGGTGCCGCCGCTCGTCAAGCGGCTGGTGGGCAACGCCGAGACGTCGGCCTCGTGGTATCAGCACCAGGTCAAACCGCACATGTTCGGCCAACTGCCGACCTGCCCGAAGGCGCCGAACGAGCCGAGCGCACCCGCGCGGGCCGCGGCCGCCCGTCAACCCGATTCGCAACCCGGAGAGCAGCGCCATGGCTGACATTGCCGCACAACCGACCCCCGACCTGATCCTGCATCGCGGGCGCTTCACGACACTCGACCGCGCGAATCCGACCGCGAGCGCGGTCGCGATCAAGGACGGCCGATTCGTCGCCGTCGGCGGCGACGAAGTGCTCGCGTCAGCGGGGCCGAACACCCGGCTCGTCGATCTGCAAGGCAACGGCGTGCTGCCGGGCCTGATCGACAACCATCTGCACATCATCCGCGGCGGCCTGAACTTCAACATGGAGCTGCGCTGGGACGGCGTGCGCAGCTTGGCCGACGCGATGGCCATGCTGCGCCGCCAGGTGGCCGTCACGCCCGCGCCGCAATGGGTGCGCGTGGTCGGCGGCTTCACCGAGCATCAGTTCGCCGAGAAGCGCCTGCCGACGATCGACGAACTGAATGCGGTCGCGCCCGACACGCCGGTCTTCATCCTGCATCTGTACGATCGCGCGCTGCTGAACGGCGCGGCACTGCGCGCGGTGGGGTATACGAAGGACACGCCGGAGCCGCCGGGCGGCCAGATCATGCGCGATGCGGCCGGCAACCCGACCGGGCTGCTGCTCGCCAAGCCGAATGCCGCGATCCTGTACGCGACGCTCGCGAAGGGGCCGAAGCTGCCGTTCGAATACCAGTTGAACTCGACGCGGCACTTCATGCGCGAGCTGAACCGGCTCGGCGTGACGGGCGCGATCGATGCGGGCGGCGGCTTCCAGAACTATCCGGACGACTACGCGGTCATCCAGCAGCTCGCGCAGGACGGACAACTGACGATCCGCCTCGCGTACAACCTGTTCACGCAGAAGCCGAAGGACGAGAAGCAGGACTTCCTGAATTGGACCGAGACGTCGAAGTACCACGACGGCACCGATTATTTCCGCCACAACGGCGCGGGCGAGATGCTGGTGTTCTCGGCGGCCGATTTCGAGGACTTCCGCGAGCCGCGTCCCGATCTGCCGGCCGAAATGGAAGGCGAGCTCGAAGCGGTCGTGCGCGTGCTCGCGCAGAATCGCTGGCCGTGGCGTCTGCATGCGACCTATGACGAGACGATCAGCCGCGCGCTCGACGTGTTCGAGCGCGTGAATCGGGACATTCCGCTCGAAGGCCTCAACTGGTTCTTCGATCATGCGGAGACGATTTCCGAGGAATCGATCGACCGGATCGCGGCGCTGGGCGGCGGGATCGCGGTGCAGCACCGGATGGCGTATCAGGGCGAGTACTTCGTCGAGCGCTACGGCCCGGGCGCCGCGGAAGCGACGCCGCCAGTCAGGCGGATGCTCGACAAGGGCGTCAAGGTGTCGGCCGGCACCGACGCAACGCGCGTCGCGTCGTACAACCCGTGGGTTTCGTTGGCATGGCTGATCACCGGCAAGACGGTCGGCGGCATGTCGCTCTACCCGCGTGCGAATTGTCTCGATCGCGAGACCGCGCTGCGGATGTGGACCGAGAACGTCACGTGGTTCTCGAACGAGGTCGGCAAGAAAGGCCGGATTCAGGTCGGGCAGCTCGCCGATCTGATCGTGCCCGATCGCGACTTCTTCGCGTGCGCGGAATCCGATATCGCGGATACGACGTCGCTGCTGACCGTCGTCGGCGGCAAGGTCGTGTACGGCGCGGGGCCGTTCGCCGATGTCGACGAAGGCGCGCCGCCGCCCGCGATGCCGGACTGGTCGCCCGCGCGCATGTTCGGCGGCTATGCGGGATGGGCGGACAAAGCAGGCGGCGCGTCGCTGCAGCAGGTCGTCCGGCATGCGGCGCAGGCATGCGCATGCGCGAACAATTGCGGCATTCACGCGCATCGGCATGCGACCGCGTGGAGCAGCAAGCTGCCGGTCGCCGATCTGAAGAGCTTCTGGGGCGCGCTCGGCTGCTCGTGCTGGGCGGTATGACCGCGTGCGGCGCGTGACGTGACGGTCGCGTCGCGCGTCGCCGCTTCGCAGCGCTCGATCGACGCGCCTGGTTGCGTCGCCCGCGGCGGAGCATCGGCCCGATCGATTCGATGACGCGCATGCCGAGCGCGAGCGGGTTCGAACGGATGACAGCGCGATGCCGAGGGCGCGGGCATCGCGCCCGATGACGAATGGGAACGCGCTGGCCGCCCGTTCATGCGCCGCCATAGAGGATCGCGCGCGCCGGCTTGCCCGATCCTGCATGCGTCGCGTGCGGCCAAGCATCGACCCGGAGGGCGGGCGGCGCGCCGCTCAACCGATTCGAGCGGGCTCCTCGCATGCGTTCGCGCTCGGTCCGGAAGTGCTCATTTCGTATCGATTCATTCACTGCTCGCGCTGATAGACATGTCTGCAGAAGCCACGATCGCGCTCGGTCGCTTCGAACTCGATATGGACAGGCGGGTCCTCACGGACGACGGCGACATCGTCCACATCGGCTCGCGCGCGTTCGACATCCTCGCGGCGCTCGCGTCGGCCGACGGGCGGCTCGTGACGAAGGACGAGCTGATGCAGGTCGTCTGGCCGGATACGGTCGTCGAGGAAAACAACATCCAGGTGCATCTGTCCGCGGTGCGCAAGGCGCTCGGACGGGATCGCGATCTCATCATCACCATTCCCGGCCGCGGCTATCAACTGGTGCAGCGGCGGCGGGAAGCGGCCGTCGCGGACGCGCCGTGCACGCCGGCATCGGCGATGCGCGGGCTGCCGATGCAGAAGATCCGTCTGATCGGCCGCGACGACGACGTGAAGCAAGCGCGCGAGATGCTCGATCGCACCCGCGTGCTGACGCTGACGGGTGCGGGCGGCATCGGCAAGACGAGCCTCGGCATCGAGGTCGCGCGCGGCTATGCGGCGGCCGGCGCGGCGGACGTGTGCTTCGTCGAGCTCGCCGCGTCGACTGACAGGGCGACGGTGCTCGCGGCGCTCGCGGAGTCCTGTGGCGTGTCGTCGGCCGGCTCCGGGGGCGACGCGGCACGAATCGCGAGCGCGCTCGCGGGGCCGCGCCGATTGCTCGTTCTGGACAACGCCGAGCAGGTGATCGCCGACGTGGCCGCGATCGTCGAGACGCTGATCGCGACGAACGATGCGCTGCGTGTGCTCGTGACGAGCCGCGAGCCGCTGCGGATCGTGCCCGAGGCGGTGTTTCAGGTCGATCCGCTCGACGTGCCCGCCGCGGACGCGGACGACGCCGACATCCTCGCGCATTCGGCCGTCCGGCTGTTCTTCTCGCGCGCGAACGCGCTGCGGCGCACGCTCGGCACGCGGTCCGCCGAAATTCGTGTCGCCGGCGAAATATGCCGCCGGCTCGACGGCATTCCGCTCGCGATCGAACTCGCGGCCGCGCGCGCGGCGACGCTCGGTCTCGACGGCGTGTACCGCCGCCTCGACGATCGACTCGCGTTGCTCTGCGGCGGCCATCGGACCGCGTTGCCGCGCCACCAGACGCTGCGCGCGACGTTCGACTGGAGCTTCGCGCTCCTCGACCGGCACGCGCGCGCCGTGTTCCGGCGGCTCGCGATGTTCGGCGGGCTGTTCACGTTCGATGCGATGTGTGCGGTCGTTTGCGATGCGGATCTGACGATCGGAGGCGTGATCGCCGCGATCGACGAGCTCGTCGCCAAATCGCTCGTCGCCGTGGAATTCGACGGGCCGGTCGCCAAATACCGGCTGCCCGAGTCGACGCGCGCGTACGCACTCGAAAAGCTGATGGCCGAAGGAGAGCGGCAGCAGATCGCCGCCCGCTATGCGCGTTATCTGACTGCCTGCTTCGACGCGGGCGCGGCCGGCAGCGTGCGGGCGCGGATCGATGACGCGTCGGCGCTGCGCCAGACGCTCGACGACGCGCGCAGCGCATTCGACTGGGCGTTCTCGCCGGACGGCAATCCGCGTCTCGGCATCGAGCTCGCGGCGAGCCTCGTCGGCGCGCTGCTCGACGGCGGGACGATTGACGAGTGCGGTAAGCGCGACGACGCGCTCGCGCATTGCCGCAGCAGCGGCGAGGCGCCGTTTCTGCCGGAAGTGCGGCGTGCGCTCGGCGCGGTCGCGTATGCGCGGGCACAGGCGCGAGATGGGCCGGACGGCGTCGACGCGAGCCGCTTCGACGCGGCGCATGCTTGCTTTGGGGAGGCGAACGATCTGGCGCGCGCGCAGGGCGCGGCGACGCGGACGCTGCGCGCGACGATCGCGCAGGCGCGGCTGCTGCTGGCCGACGGACGTGCGCACGAAGCCGCCGACACGCTGCGGGCGTTGGCCGTGCACTTCGATCCGGCTTTGCGCGCGCGGGATGTCCGCCGGCTGTTCGATCTCGTCGCGACGCTGCCGGCCGATCCGTGATCGCCGCGGCGGGCGGATACGCTCGCCGCGGCATCGGCTATGCGCGCCGCTTCGACGCCGCGACGCGCACGCCGCGCGTCGCGGCGCGATGAGCGCGCTGCGTCGATCGACCCAATGCCGTCCGCCGGGCCAATCGCACGAACCGAACGCGCCGCGTAAGCCGAGCCAGCCGAGCCAGCCGAGCCAACCGGCAAGCACCCGCGCGGCGTCACGCTTCGATCAGCTCGCGAAGCTTGTCGCCGCCGAGCGGCATATCGCGCAGACGCTTGCCGGTCGCATCGAACAGCGCATTCGCGATCGCGCCCGCGGTCGGCCCCATCGCCGCTTCGGCGACGCCGAGAAACGGCATGCCGGGGCGATCGATCAGATGCACGTTCAACCGGCTCGGCGCGGCCGAGAATCGCAGGATCGGATAGCTGCTCCAGTCGAAGCTGCGGATGCGCGCGGTGTCGTATTGCAGCGATTCGTACAGCGTCCAGCTCGCGGATTGAATGATCCCGCCTTCGATCTGATTGCGCACGCCATCGGGATTGACGATCTGGCCGGAATCGACGGCGACTTCCGCATGTTCGAGCATGACCTGTCCCGTCTCGCGCACGACCGAGATCTCGACGGCCATCGCGACATAAGCCATCAGATTCTTGTACTGGCCGAACGCGAAGCCCACGCCGCGGCCCGGCCGCCGCCGCGGGCGCGGCCAGCCGAAGCGCTGCGCGGCGAGTGCGATGACGTCGCGCGCGCGCGGATCCTGCATGTGCTTCAGGCGGAACGCGACGGGATCTTCTTGCGCCGCCTGTGCGAGCTCGTCGATGAAGCTCTCGATCGAGAAGACGTTCATGTGCGCGCCGAGCGAGCGCATCGCCGACGTGTTGAGCGGCATCGTCGGCGAGAAGTGGTTCGTCACGCGCAGGTTCGGGAATGTGTACAGCGGAATCGCATTGCGGTCGCCGCCGCCTTCCGGCTGCACCATCGGCACCGACGGCGCGGGCATGAACGGATGCTCGAGCATCGTCGCCGGCACGAGCCGGCCCGCATTGACGATCCGTTCGTTGTGCGAGCTGCTCCACAGCGCATAGCGCCAGTCGACGATCTTGCCGCTCGCGTCGAGCGACGCGCTGACTTCGGTGACCATCGCCGGCGTGAAGTGATCCCACGTGTGTTCCTGTTCGCGCATCCATTGCACGCGGATCGGATGGCCGGGCATCGCGCGGGCGATCAGCGCCGCGTGCGCGGCGACGTCGTCGGCGCCATTGTGGCCGTAGCAGCCGGAGCCTTCCGCATGGATGCAGCGAACCTGCCGCTTCGGCAGCGACAGCAGTTCCGCGAGCGCATCGCGCAGCGGATAGATGCCCTGCGAATGCGTCCAGACCGTCAACTTGCCCGCGTCGAATTGCGCGATCGCGCATGACGGACCGATCGAGCCGTGCATCAGATACGGCTTCGTATAGCGTGCGTTCAGCGTCTTCACGGTCGCGCCGGCCGGCGCGCGCACGGTCGCGATGTCGATCCGCTGCGTCGCGATCCGCTCGAGATCCCGATGCACGGTCGCGCGATCGGGCAGCGCGCGGCCGGCGCTCCAGCGGCACGTCGCGGCGAGCGCGCGCTGCGCGCTGACCGCCTGCCACTCGCCGCGTGCGACGACGGCGAGCAGGCTGCCGTCGCGCGCGATCCTGACGACGCCCGGCAGCCGCGACATGTTCGCTTCGTCGAAACCCTCCAACCGCGCGCCGTAGACGGGCGGCAGCACGACGCGCGCATGCAGCATGCCGGGCAGGCACATGTCCTGCACGTAGCTCGCGCCGCCCGACACCTTCGCCGGAATGTCGACACGCGGCAGCGACGTGCCGATCACGCGGAACGTGCCGGGGTTCTTCAGCGGCGACGCGGCCGATGCGGTGCGATGCAGGTCGACGAATCCGACCGCCTCGCCGAAGGTCATCCGACGGCCGTCGCGGGCGGCGATGACGCCGTCGCGCGTCGTGAGCGTGTCGCTCGCGACGCCGAGGCGGCGCGCCACCGCATCGACGAGCAGGCCGCGCACCTGCGCGGCCGCGTTCAGCAGTGCGCTGCCGCTGTCCGCCATCGTGTGGCTGCCCGCCGTGAGCCCTTCGTCCGGCGACGCGCCGGTGTCGGCGGTCAGGAACGTGATCAGCGCGGGCGCCATGTTCAGCTCCTCGGCGGCGACCTGGAGCAGCGCGGTGCGCACCCCGGTGCCGAGCTCGACCTTGCCGGTGAAGACGGTCACCTTGCCGCTCGGATCGATCTTGATCCACGCGTCGAGGAACGGGTTCGTCTTCAGGCTGCCGGCGAGCGCCTGCGTCGCCTTCGAGATGCGGACCGCCGCGCCTTCGTCCGCGATCACCATCTGCGCGAGCGCGGGCGCGGCGGGCGTGAGGCTGAACGTGACGAACAGCGAGCCGGACAGCAGGAACTGGCGGCGGCGCGGATCGAAATCGGCGTCGTCATGCTTCATGCGCGGCTCCTTTGCCGTTCGTGGCCGCGTTCGTGGCCGCGTTCGCGGCGGCGGTGCCGGAGGGCGGCGCGATGCCGGCCGCCTGGCGGATCGCGGCGAGGATCCGCGTGTGCGTGCCGCAGCGGCAGAGGTTCGGCTCCATGTGCGCGCGCAACTCGCGCTCGGTCGGCTTCGGATGGCGTTCGAGCAGCGCCTGCGCGCGCATGATCATGCCTGCGATGCAGTAGCCGCACTGCGCGGCCTGATGGTCGATGAAGGCCTTCTGCAAAGGTCCGGGCCGCTCGGCGCTGCCGAGACTTTCGATCGTTCTGACCGGCCGCGCGCCGATCGACGCGACGGGCAGCAGGCACGAGAAGACGGGCCGGTCGCCGACGATGACCGTGCACGCGCCGCATTGTCCGAGGCCGCAGCCGAACTTCGCGCCGTGCAGGTTCAGGTCGTCGCGCAGCGCGTAGAGCAGCGGCGTCGACGGATCGATGTCGAGCGCGTGCGTGACGCCGTTCACGGTTAATTGAATCATCGGGATGCGTTCTCCTTCCTGAGCGTCGAGACCGTCGCGTCGACGCCCGTCCACGGCCCGCGGCTCGAATAGGCGGCGCGCACGTACTGCGCGAGATCGGCGATCTGCTCGTCGCTGTAGACGTCGCCGAACGGCGGCATGTAGTTGACGGCCCGTTCGCCTTCCCACGTGATGCCGCCGATGATCATCTGCGCGAGGTTGCGGGGCGTGTCCGCGTTGACCGCGGTGCTGAGCGCGAGGCTCGGGCGTTCGCCGATCGATTGCATCGGCGCGTTCGGGCCGTGACACTGCGCGCACGACGCGGCGAAGATCGTCGCGCCGCGCCGCGCCGGCTCCGTCATCGACCGGGCCTCGACCGGAATCGCGTGCGGCGCGTCGCCGGTCTGCGCTTTTTGCAGCGACAGCAGGTAGGTCGCGATCGCGTCGACGTCCTCGCGCGGCAACGTCGCCAGCTCGCGCGTGACGGGCAGCATCGGACCCGCCGCGGCGCCGTGCTCGCTCGAACGCCCGGTACCGAGATAGGTCACGAGCGTGTCCCGCGTCCACGGGCGCGCCGCGCCCGTCAGCCGGTTGAGCGCGGGCGCGTCCCAGCCGTCGACGAGGCCGCCGTCGAATGCGCGGCCGGACTGCTCGCCGCCGATCGCATCGAGCGGCGAATGGCACGCGGCGCAGTGCCCGAGGCCATCGACGAGATGACGGCCGCGATTCCATTCGACGGTCTTCGACGCGTCCGCCGCGAGCGTGCCGGGACGCGGAAAGAGCACGTTCCAGAACGCGACGAGCGGACGGAAATTCAACGGGAACATCAGCCGGTTCGCCGGCGCGGTTGCCTTCACCGGCTCGCGGTTCATCAGGTACGCATAGGCGGCGAGGATCTCGCGGTCCGTCATCCGCGTGAAATGGACGTACGGAAACGCCGGATAGAGCAGATGTCCGTCGCGCGAAACGCCGTGACGCATTGCGCGCGCGAATGCATCGATCGACCACGCGCCGATGCCGGTTTCGGGATCGGGGGTGATGTTGGTCGCGAAGATCGTGCCGAACGGCGTCGCGAGCGGGCGGCCGCCCGCGAACGGCCGGCCGTCGTTCGCGGTGTGGCAGACGACGCAATCGCCGAGCGCGACGACGCGCGCGCCTTCCTGCCGGAGCGCGGGGTCGAATGCCGATGCGGCGGGGCGCTCGACTGGTGCGATCGCGGGCTGCCACATCAGGTAACCGGCCGCCAGCGCGCCGACGACCGCGATGCCCGCGCAAACGCGGATCAGGGGCCGGCGCATCATCGATTCTGCCGGCGTTGCGCGAGGCGGCCGCGCGTGTGCCGGCCAGTCGCATCGGCGCGGCCGCCGCGGCGCGTCGCGCGCGCGCGCCCGATCGCATGGCCGACGACGCATCGCGGCATCTGCGCGCGAAGACGCTCGGCGTGCGGCGAGGCCGTCCGCGGAGCGCCCGTCCGGACGGCGGCAGGGGCCATGTCGCGAGTGGAAGGTGGAAGCAAGGTCTATCTCCTGGCGAGCGTCGCCGCCGCATCGCGGCAACGGTGACGCGAGCGGGTTCTTCGCAAAGCGGGTTTCAGCATGCGCCGTTTGCGCGGACCGTGCATGGCGCGCGTGCGCCGCCCGCGCCGATCGAGCGATGGGTATTGCCGGTATTGCCGTACAGGTTAGTGAAGCAAACCGCGTGCGTCCTGAAGCGGTGCTGAATCGTTGCTAATTTCGGCGCAGTTCTTGGCCGTGGTCCTCGGCGGTGATGCGCGGGCGGCGCCGCGTCGCGTCCGCGAAGCCGGAGTCGAAGCCGAAGCCGAAGCAGGAGGCAGAGGCACGAAAAAGGAGCTGGTCGGCCTGCACGGGCAATCGATGCCGCAAGATCGCCGCCACCGTCGTCAACGGCATTTCGCACCGCGCTCGCTGCCTATCTTCAGCTTTTTTAAGCTTTCGACCATGCCTTTTAACGGCCGCGTCGCTACGCTTTGACCATGTCGTTGGTCAGCCGGCTTGCCGGCTTCATTGGCGCGAAGTCATTCGGGAGGCGTCGCGGGCAACGTCGAAAACGATGGCAAGCGTGGCGGCGTGCGTCAGATGTCGGGTGTCAGATGTCGGGTGTCGGGTGTCGGGTGTCGGGTGTCGGGTGTCGGGTGTCGGGCGGCGCGACCGGATCGCGTGCAACGCGGACCTGCTCTATGTCGCCGCGCTGTTCCATAACGCCGGATTGCAAGTCGAGCATCGGCATTCGGCGCGCCGGTTCGAGATCGACGGCGCCGACGCCGCACGCGATTTCCTGCGTCGGCACGGCGCGAACGAAGCCGACGCCGCCGACGTGTGGGACGCGATCGCATTGCAACGACGCCGAGCATCGCGGAGCACAAGTCGCCGCTCGTCGCGCTGATGCACGCCGGCGTGCAGATGGACGTGCGCGGCCTCGGCTACGCGACCTTCGATCCGGGCGCGCGCGATGCGATCGTTCGCGCGTACCCGCGCGATCCGGGCTTCAAGGAAAGCATCCTCGAAGCGTATGTGCTCGGGATGGCGCACCGGCCGCACACGACATTCGGCACGGTCAACGCGGACGTGCTCGATCGCTGGGACCCGAACTATCGCCGGCTGAACTTCTGCGGACTCGTCCTCGGCTCCGACTGGCCGGACTGAACGCCGCGCGGACGCGCAGCGCGCGTCGACGCGGCACTTCGATCACTTCACCACTCACGGGATCAAGCATGCAAACACGACGCTTCGGAGTACGTTCGGCCTTGCTGGCCGCCTTGATGCTCGGCATGGCGCAGATGCCCGCGGCTTTCGCGGATGCGGATGCGAGCGCCGCGGCCGAATCCACTCGCGCGACCGCGTCGGCGCCGTCGGTTGCCGTCGGGCCGCAGTACGACACAACGCACGTCTACGTCGCGGTGTCCGATCTGGACGCGTTCGTCAACAGCATCGTCGCGACGTTCGGCGGGAAAGCGTCGCCGCGCGTGACGCTCACGGTCACGCCGGCGCCGAGCGAGACGCTGTCGCAGTACGTGCAGACGCCGGTGGGCATGCTGTCGGTGTTCGGGTTCAAGACGCCGATTCCCTATCCGTTCGGCGACGAGCGGACGGGCTATCTGGTGACGGATATGGACGACGCCGTGAAGGCGGCGCGCTCGGCCGGCGCGGACATCGTCGTCGACTCGTTCGACGATCCGATCGGCCGGGACGCGGTGATCCGCTGGCCGGGCGGCGTAATGATGCAGCTCTACTGGCATCGGAAGGCGCCGTCTTACGCGGTGCTCGCGACGGTTCCCGACAATCGGGTCTATCTGTCGCCAGACGAAGCCGATCATTTCGTCAAGCGCTGGGTTCGGTTCTCGCACGGCAAGGTCGTCTCTGACAACCGCCATGAAGACGGCGGCGCGATCGGCCGGCCGGGCACGGAGATGCGCAAGATCGTGATCGAATCGGCGTTCGGCCGGGTCGCCGCGTTCGTGACCGACGGCAAGCTGGCGTTCCCGTACGGCCGCGAAACCACGGGCTATGCGGTCGACGATCTCGATGCGACGCTCGAGAAGGCGCAGGCGGCGGGCGTCAAGGTGCTGGTCCGGCCGTATCGCACGCAGCAAGCCGGACGCACCGCGATGCTCGCGTTTCCCGGCGGCTACATCGCCGAAGTGCACGACGCCAAATGACGATGCGCCGTGCTTCCTCGCTTTGCTGCTGGGCGTTGATGTCGCTGCTCGCCGCGGCCCGCGCGCACGCGGCGGATGCGCCCGCAGCGGCGCCGGCGTCGTCGGACGCGTCGTGCACGAAGACGCGTCCGGCGATCCTGTTCAACCGCTGGCAGGAAGACTGGTCGGCGCTCGCGGATCCATGCGTGCCGCGCCGGCCGCTCGACTCGCTGAAGTACGTGCCGCTCTTCGGCCGCAGCGATTCGTATCTGTCGCTCGGCGCGGTGCTGCGCGAGCGGCTCGAAGTGAACGACGCGCCGCTCTTCGGCATCGGTCGGGCGCGCGGCGACACCTACGTGCTGCAACGCGCGCAGGTGCATGCCGATTTGCGCCTCGCCGGACACATCCAGGTGTTCGTGCAGATCGAGGACGCGCGCACGTTCGACAAGGACAGCGTCGGCCCCGTCGATCGCAATCGCCTGGATCTGCGTCAAGCGTTCGTGACCTATTCCGACGCGATCGGGCCCGGCGTGTTCAAGGCGCGGATCGGCCGTCAGGAGATGGCGTTCGATTTGCAGCGCTTCGTGTCGGTGCGCGACGGCCCGAACGTGCGCCAGGCGTTCGACGGCATATGGGCAGACTGGGAAGCGGGGCCGTGGCGCTTCATCGGCTATGCGACGCAGCCCGTTCAGTACCGCGACGACGAAGCGTTCGACGATGTGTCGAACCGCAACCTCACGTTCAGCGGCGTGCGCGTCGAGCGTCAGGGCGTGGGGCCGGGCGACCTGTCCGCGTATTACTCGCGGTACAACCGGACGCAGGCGCAGTTTCTCGACGGCGCGGGCGCCGAGCACCGGGACGTGTTCGATCTCCGGTACGCGGGCAAGAAGCAGAACGTCGACTGGGATGTCGAGGGCATGTATCAGTCGGGGCACGTCGGCGCGCAGCGCATCGAAGCATGGGCGGCAGGCTCGCTCGCCGGCTATACGTTCGCCGACATGCGCTGGACGCCGCGAGTCGGCTTGCATGTCGACGCGGCGTCGGGCGACCGGCATCCGCACGACGGCCGGATCGAGACGTTCAATCCGCTGTTTCCGAACGGCTACTACTTCGCGCTCGCCGGCTATACCGGCTACACGAACCTGATTCACGTGAAGCCGTCGCTTACGTTCAAGCCGAGCAACACGCTCACGCTGCTCGCGGCGGTCGGGTTGCAGTGGCGCGCGACGACGGCGGACGCGGTCTACGCGCAAGGCGCGTCGCCCGTGCCCGGCACGGCGGGCCGGGGCGGCAAGTGGACCGGCTTCTACACGCAGCTGCGCGCCGATTGGGCGGTGACGGCGAATCTGGCGGCGGCGCTCGAGATGGTGCACTTCCAGGTGGGCGATGCGATTCGCGCGGCGGGCGGGCGCAATGCGGATTATGTCGGCGCGGAGTTGAAATTCGGCTGGTAGCCGCGCCGGCGGCGTCGCGCGAAAGTCATCACGTTGTCTTGACTGCATGCCGGGCCGGCGCGACGAAAATCAGCTTGCTCGATCATGCGGGGCGAACAAGAGGTCGTTGAGATTTCGAAATGCCGAACTATGCTTCACTCCGGGCGACGTGATCGCGTCGTTCGGCGTCGGCGTCGGCGTCGGCGATGCGATGTCGAGCATCGGCGTTCACGTATGCGGCACTCGCCCGGTCGCTGAATCATGAAAATTCAGGTTTGCTTAAGTCCGGCGCGCGTGCCGCGCATTAATCTGCGCGGCGAACGTTGCGACGTCCGCGTAAAAGCGATCGAGGCGAAGCCGCCGGGCGCGGCGGGCCGCGCCGCGCGCCATGCCGCGTGTCGCTTCGAGCGAATGTCCGTTCGAAGCGAAGCGAGCATCGGTCGGGGCGCGTCGGACACTCGATGCGTCTCGTCATCGCACAAAGCACGCTGCTTGCGGCGTACGAACGCGCGGCGACCGCGGTTTCGGTTCATTGCGGATTGCAGCACGAATTGCGCTCGACACTGCCGCACGGCGTCGAGCGAAGGTGCCGCGGCACATGTCGCCGCGTTGAATGGCCTGTTGTTCGATCGGAGCGCATCGCATCGTGCGTCCGTCACCTCACTACTCACCAGGAGCGCACTCAGATGGACACGATCACGACGAAAGACGGTACGCGAATCTTCTACAAGGATTGGGGCACGGGACGTCCGGTCGTGTTCTCGCACGGCTGGCCGCTGAACGCGGATGCGTGGGACGCGCAGATGCTGTTCCTCGCGCAGCACGGCTTTCGCGTCATCGCGCACGATCGCCGCGGCCACGGCCGTTCCGGCCAGCCGGCCACGGGCAACGACATGGATACCTACGCGGACGACCTCGCCGCACTGCTCGACGCGCTCGACCTGCGCGAGGCGACGCTCGTCGGGCATTCGACGGGCGGCGGCGAAGTCGCGCACTACATCGGCCGTCACGGCACGCAGCGCGTCGCGAAGGCCGTGCTGATCGGCGCGGTGCCGCCGATCATGCTGAAGACGGCTACGAATCCGGGCGGCCTGCCGATGGAGGTATTCGACGGCATCCGCAAGGGCGTCGTCGACAACCGCTCGCAGTTCTATCGCGACGTCGCGCTGCCTTTCTTCGGCTTCAACCGGCCGGAAGCGAAGGTGTCGCAAGGCACGATCGACGCGTTCTGGGCGCAAGGGATGACGGGCGGGATTCTTGGCCAGTACGCATGCATCCGCGAGTTCTCCGAAGTGGATTACACGGAAGACCTGAAGAAGATCGACGTGCCGACGCTGATCCTGCACGGCGACGACGACCAGATGGTGCCGATCGACGCGTCCGCGCGCCTGTCCGCGAAGATCGTCGAGCACGCGACGCTGAAGGTGTATCCCGGCGGCTCGCATGGCATCTGCGTCACGCACGCGGATCAGGTCAACGCGGATCTGCTCGCGTTTCTCGAATCGTAAAGGCGATATCGGCATTCGCAGCGGTTCGACGCCGCGCACGCGTCGTCGCGAAGCTGGGCGCGAGCTCACGCGACGCGGGCGGCGCGCGACGCCGCGCGGTCGCGCGCCCGCGCCGGGCGGGCAGGCAGTCGGCGAGCGGGCCGGCGAGTCCGGCTGGCGTGGGCGTCGCACGTGCGCCGGCTTTGAAGGAGGTCTTGATGATGGATTCCACTGACGCCGATCGGTGGCAACGCGTCCTGACCACGTTGCTTGCCGCCTGCTGGTATCGCGAGTCCGCTGCGCGCGCGGCGTATTCGTTCGCGCGTGCGAACCGATGCGATACGGAGCCGCCCGATCCGATCGCGCCGCCGACGAGCGCCGCGCGGCCGCCGACGTCGCGCGTGCCGGCGGTCCGCCATTGGGAGCGGCGGACGGGAAGCTCGATCGAGGTCTCGTGGTGCGATCCGGCTTCCGCGAACTACGGCGAGCAGATTTGGACGAAAGGCGTCGCGCGCCGGCGCTG
Organism: Burkholderia sp. BDU5; assembly: GCF_001522845.1. Taxonomy (NCBI): domain Bacteria; kingdom Pseudomonadati; phylum Pseudomonadota; class Betaproteobacteria; order Burkholderiales; family Burkholderiaceae; genus Burkholderia; species Burkholderia sp. BDU5. The sequence continues at coordinate 70,977 of NZ_LOWC01000001.1, forward strand.
CACCTGCGCGTTGTCCGGCTCGACGATCGAATCGGGCGACGCGATCTATCGGCCGAAGTACACGCGCGGGAACATTCCGGCCAACGCCGATCAGACGATTCTGGCCGCAGCGCTCGATTCACAGTCGTGACGAGCCAGTCCCCCGCGCGGACGCGCCGCCGCGCCGATGCGGCGCCGCCATGCGATTTCGCGGCCGTGCGGCCGCAACGACGAGAATGAGAGCGGGAGAGTGGATGGATACGCTGCAGGCGATGAGAGTGTTTGCGCGCGTCGTCGAGGCGGGCGGTTTCGCACGGGCGGGCGATCTGACCGGCCTCGGGACGCCGACGGTGTCGCGGCTGATCCAGACGCTCGAAATCCGCCTCGGCTGCCGGCTGCTGAATCGCACGACGCGGCGCATCGCGCTGACCGACGACGGCCGGACGTACTACGAGCGCTGCATCAACGTGCTGAACGAGATCGACGACATCGAGGCGTCGCTGTCGCATGCGAAAGTGACGCCCCGGGGCCGCGTCAAGGTCAACGTGCCGCCCGCGATGGGCAAGTCGATCGTGATTCCGGCACTGCCGGCATTCGCCGCGCAGTATCCGGAGATCCTGGTCGAGATCGGCCTGACGGACCGGCTGGTCGACCTCGTCGGCGAAGCCGTCGATTGCGTGGTGCGGGTCGGCGCGCTGGAGGATTCGGGGCTCGTCGCACGCCGCATCGGCACGATGGCGCCGTGCACGTGCGCGACGCCGGCGTATCTCGAACGATATGGCGTGCCGGAGACGCTCGACGCGCTCGATCGGCACGTCGGCGTGAACTATACGTCGATGAATACCGGAAAGACCCGGCCGTGGTGCTTCATGGATGGCGGCAAGCCGAAGACCGTCGCGATGAAGGGCATCGTATCGGTCAATGATGCGGACGCCTATGTCGCATCCGTACTGGCGGGTCTCGGATTGGGGAAGACATCGCGCTATCTTGTCGATCCGCATCTGAAGACGGGCGCGCTCCAACGCGTGCTGAGCCGGTTCGACGAACCCGCGAGGCCGGTGTCGATCCTCTATTTGCCAAATCGCAATCTGCCGCACAAGGTGCGCGTCTTCATCGACTGGCTGAGCGGTGTGTTCGAGAAGCAGGAAGCGCTGCAGCAGTCCGGCGAGGGCTGAGCGGCTTGCGTTCTGCGACGCGCTCGGGGGGCGTTGCGTAAGCGCGGCCCCATGCAAGCCGCGGTCCGCCGAGGCGGGCGGCGTTTCCGTCGCTCGACGCGCCGCTGTGTTTTCATCGCTGCGCTTCTCATGTGACGCCGGGCGTGACGATCGATCATTCGCCGACTCGGCCTTCGGCACCTGTTCGGACTCAAGGGCGGCGAGGCGAGCCGCCTTGCCGCGGATTCGCGGGCGCAGCCCGGCTACGCTGTAGAATTCGAATCGCCCTATCAAGCCGGCGGCGAGTCGGCCGGCTCGCCTCAGCCTGTCACGTCGCGCATCGCTCCACCGCGGCGCGTGAATCGAGTGCGACTCGGAAAAGCGCATTCCGATAGCGCCGTTCGAGTATCTGGAGCATCACCCACTCCGAGGAAATCAGGATGAAGCTGCTTCTCGTCGGATCGACCGGACTCGTCGGCCGCCACGTGCTCGACCTGGCGCTTGCCGAGCCACGCGTCGACAGTGTGGTCGCGCTCGCTCGCCGCGCGTTGCCTGCGCATCCGAAGCTACAGGCTCCACGCGCCGACTTCGATCACCTGCCCGAGGACGCGCCGTGGTGGCGCGCGGACGCAGTGATCTGCACGCTCGGCACGACGATGCGGGTGGCCGGCTCCCAATCGGCGTTCCGGCGGGTCGACCACGACTATCCGTTTGCCGTCGCGCGCATCGCCCGGCGCCACGGTACGCCGACTTACGTGCTCAACTCGGCCGCCGGCGCGGACGCAGCGTCGCGCTTCTTCTACAGCCGCGTGAAGGGCGAACTGGAGCGGGATCTGGCCGGTCTCGGGTTCGCTTCGCTGACGGCGGTGCGGCCGGGCCTGATCGGCGGGCACCGTGACGAGTTTCGCCTCGGCGAACGCGCCGCGGTGTGCGCGCTGACGCTGTTCGGACCGCTGCTGCCGCGCGGCTGGCGGCTCAATCCGGCGCCCCGGATTGCCCGCGCGCTGATCGAGGCGGCGCTGAATCCGGCGCCGGGCATGCATGTCGTTGCGTCCGATCGTCTGACCTGACGGCTGCGCCCGCCCGCTGCGGGTGCCGTCAGCGAAGACATGTGGCACGTCAGTCGGGTTCTCGGCATCGTGCGCCGCGCCCGCGCGCTGCATTCGCGATTTAACCCAGCGCGCTAACCAGCGACCGGAACACCCGGCCGACGTCGTCCTCGTCCGTGCGCCAATTGCTGAACGCCGCGCGCAGCCCCCAGGTGCCCGCATAGACCGTCGTCGTGATGAACGCGTCGCCGAGGTCGCGCACCGCGCGCATGTACGCGTTGACGCGGGCCTCGTCGGGCTGCTCTGCGAGCGTGAAGCACACGACGTTGAGCCGCGTCGGAGCAAGGAGCGTCAGGCCGGGCTGTGCGTCGATCAGGCGGCCGAGCCGGCGCGCAAGCGCGATGTTGCGGCGGACGATCTCCGCGTGCCCGTCTCGGCCGCACGCGGCGAGTGCGAACCACGTCGACAGCGCGCGCAGCCGCCGCGAATTTTCCGGCATCAGATGGACGAAGTCCGGATCGCCGGCGGGGACGCCGAGATACGCGGCGCTGTTCTGGAACACGCGCACCTGCAGGTCGCGACGGCGGCTGAACTGCACCGCGGCGTCGTAGGGCACGTTCAGCCATTTGTGGAGGTCGATGCAGATCGAGTCGGCGTCGACGAGGCCGCGCGTGAGCGACGCGTGCTCCGGCGACAGCGCGGTGAACGCACCGAACGCACCGAACGCACCGAACGCGCCGAACGCACCGAACGCGCCGAACGCACCGAATGCACCGAATGCACCGAATGCACCGAATGCACCGAATGCACCGAACGCCGCGTCGGCGTGCAGCCAGAACGGATAGCGCGCCTTGAGCGCGGCGATGGCCGGCAGCGTGTCGTAGTCGACCGTGTTCACGGTGCCCGCGTTCGCGACGACGATCGCGGACTTGCCGTCGAGACGCCTGAGCGCCGCTTCGAGCGCGGCGACGTCGACGGACGGGAATACTAAGGCCAATGCGCGGATCGCGCCGATGAGCGCCGGAACGCCGGGACAGCCGGGACAGCCGGGACAGCCGGGCTGCGCATAGACGAAGGTCGACGCGAATCTGTCGTCGCCGATGTGCCGCCGTGCAGGCGGCGATGAACGCGCTCCCGTCACCGACAGGTGCGCGAAGCGTCCCGGTGAGGGGTGAGGCCAGCGACTTGTCGTGGCGCGTTCGGACGTGTCAGCCATTCGACGCATGGACACAATATCGGGTAAAGGGTGTGCGAGTGTCGGCACGGCAGATTTCATCGCGATGCGCGCGTGGCGGACGGAGCCGGACGAGAACGAAGGCGCGATCCGGAAGGACGTCGAGGTGAAGCCCGGAGAGGAGAAAGGCAAGGTTGAAGGCGATCGAGCCGCTGGGGCGGATCGGCCGATCAAGCGGCTCGCTGACGTGGCCTGCGGTGGCGCGGCATGGAAGGGGCGACGCTGGTCGGAGCGGGTAGCAGGTTGATGGCAGCTTCGGATGAAGCGCAACGCTGCGCAGTTGCGCGTTCCGGCTGTCTGTCGCGCGTCGGGGGCGACGCGCCGGCAGGCGGCCGAATGCGAAGTCATTCCGTTGCGGCCGGTACGCGTTTCTTTGGCGGCGATTGATTGCGCGTTGCGATGATCTCGGATTGAGCAGGGCTTGAGCGTGATCGGCATGTCTTGCATTTCCGAGCCTGACCGTGTCACAAGCGCTCAACGATCAATCAGTATCGGTCAACTGCTCCTGCATGCCTGGTTGGGGATGGTTACTCTATAAAATCCGGTCTTGAAATAAACCTAGTGCGAGAGCTGTTGATCGAAGTAGCCGAATAAAGGAATTCCATTGTAAATCGTAATGATGATCTTTCTCGGGTCAACTCTGATTGTGGCAGGATTTCCGCTCGTCGGGCCATAATAACTCCAGATCAAAGGATAGACCGCGTCTTGATCGGGCGAAAAGAAGATGCAGATTGGGAACGGAATGAATTTTAAGATATGTTTGAAGATCAGGTTTTGGTTGATGGAATTGTTTGCTTCCACCCAGTCGGAGTCATAGGAGCAATTCGGATTGAAGTCGGCTGGATTGGACGTTATTTTTGACTCAGTGTAAACGATGTTTGTACTCGTGATATTTCCCGTTTTTTCCGGATTGGCTTGATGGACGCGTGAAATTTGATCGGTCGAGGCGTGATATTCGATATGTTTTTGGAATTCCGGAGATCGATGCGATCTTGTGGTGCTGGCTAATTGGGAATGGATTGTTGATTATGGTCGCTGGTTCAATTTTTGTCCGTCATCGACCGTTTGTCGACTATGAGTTTTGGTAGGAGGCCATGGATTCGAAATCGCCGTAATCGGTCATGCCGGTTGTATTCAACGCCGAGTACGCGATCTCGGCTCCGACCCCCGTCGGAAAAGGCGCAAATCGATCCGACGACCGTCTCAATGGGAATACGCGTCAAGCGGATGTCGGCCGCAAGCGTGTCGACGAGGTGTTTGTAGCGGGCGTGGGCCATGTGCCGATGTATCCATGACAATTATTTGATTGTATTGATTTTCGGACATACGATGCGTCGTCGCAATCGACACTCACTGGAGACGACGTCATGCATATCGCAATCCTGACTTTCGAAGGCTTCAACGAGCTCGACTCGCTGATCGCGCTCGGCATCCTCAACTGCGTGAAGAAGCCGGGCTGGCGCGTGTCGATCGCGAGTCCGACCGCCCGCGTCCGGTCGATGAACGGCGTCGCGATCGAAGCGCAGGCGTCGCTGCGCGACGCGAGCGATGCCGATGCGATCCTCGTCGGCAGTGGGGTGCGGACGCGCGAAGTCGTCGCCGATGCCGCGCTGATCGCGCAGCTTCGGCTCGATCCGTCGCGGCAACTGCTGGGGGCGCAATGCTCAGGCACGCTCGTGCTCGCGAAGCTGGGACTGCTCGACGGCGTGCCGGCGTGCACCGATCTCACGACGAAGCCATGGGTGCAGGAAGCCGGCGTCGACGTGCTGAACCGGCCGTTCTTCGCGAACGGCAACGTCGCGACCGCGGGCGGCTGTCTTGCGTCGCACTACCTTGCCGCGTGGGTCATCGCGCGTCTCGAAGGGCGGGAAGCCGCGGAGCGCGCGCTGCATTACGTCGCGCCGGTCGGCGAGAAGGAAGATTACGTGTCGCGCGCGATGGCGCATGTCGCGCCGTTTCTGACGGAAGCGTCGGCGGCTGCGTGAACGAGCAGGCGCTGGGCGCCGGGCGCCGGGTGCCGCGGGTGCCGGCGGCGGCACGCGGCGCGCGTTCGTGTTCCGCCTTGGCCAGGATCGGGTGACGGTCGGGGATGGCACATTCACGTTCGGCGAGCGTGACGGCAAAAAGGAGGAAGCGTGGCGCGCGAAGCGGAGTGAAACGCTTGGCTTCGGCCCTGGCTCGTCAGATGTCGAATGCGTCGCCGATGCGATCGTTGGCTGGCGAAACGATACAATCGTGGCGTTGCGATTCGTCACGCAACACGCAACACGCATCGCGCATCGCGCATCGCGCAACCGGCGTCATGCGGCGCGAGGCGACAGCCGGCGTTCGCTCTTCACGCACGGCGTTTCGTTCCGGCGAAACGCGTCGAGCGCCGATCGATTGCTTTGTGGAGGCACATTTTGAATTCCGGTATCGCCAGTCGCGGAAATCACGGCCCGCAAGCGGCAATGCACGAAAACGCCGGCGGCGCCGGGCGCACGCCGCCGACGAGGATCTTCGCATTCAACGGCGATGCCGACGGCCTGTGCGCACTGCAGCAGCTGCGTCTTGCCGAAGGACCGGGAGGCACGCTCGTGACGGGCGTCAAGCGCGATATCCGATTGCTGGCTCGCGTGTCGGCCGCGGCCGGCGACGAAGTCACGGTCCTCGACGTGTCGCACGACCAGAACCGCGCGGACGTCGAGCGACTGCTCGCGGCGGGTGCGCGGCTGCGCTACTTCGATCATCACTTCGCGGGCGCGCTGCCCGGCCATCCGAACTTCCATGCGTACATCGATACCGCCGCGGACGTTTGCACGAGCGCGATCGTCGATCGATACCTGCAAGGGCGCCACGCGCGCTGGGCGATCGTCGCGGCGTTCGGCGATGCGCTGCCGCAGCTCGGTCATGCGCTCGCGCTTGCGCATCGCGTCGGGCCGGAGGCGCTCGAGCGGCTCGCGCAACTCGGACGGTGCCTGAACTACAACGCGTACGGCGAGCGCGTCGCCGACCTGCATTTCGATCCGGCTGCCTTGGCGGAAACGATGCAGCCATTCGCGGACCCGCTCGACTTCATCGGCGGTACCGACGTGCTGCGCGTGCTGAGCGACGGATACCGGGACGACCTGCGCCGGGCGCGCGCGGTGCGCCCGGAAGTGGCGACGCCGCACGCGATCATGCTCGTGCTGCCGTCGGAGAGTTGGGCGCGCCGCGTGACCGGCGTGCTCGCGAACGAGGTCGTGCAAAGCCATCCGGCGTGTGCGCTGGCGATCCTGAGTCCGAGGACGGACGGCGGCTACGTCGTCAGCGTGCGCGTCCCGGCGAACAGCACGATCGGCGCCGACGATTTCTGCCGAGGCTTCGAAACGGGCGGCGGCCGCAAGCGCGCGGCCGGGGTCAATCGTCTGCCGGCCGATCAGCTCGACCGGTTCGCCGCGCATTTCAAGACGATGTTCGACGAGCCTATCGCAAGCGCATGAGACGCACGAGCGGCGCGCGGCCGATGGCCGCCGCGCGAAGCCGAACGCGGGAGCGATCATGAGGGTTGCAGAGCGGCGATGAGAATGCGCTGCGCGAACGACTGCCTGGCACGATCGAGCATCGTCGAAGTTCATGCGGCGACAAACGGCGGTACGGCCACGGCGTCGTGCGGCCGCGCGGTGCGGCGCGCGTGGCGACGCGAGTTTGTCGAACGTCGCCGCCGCGCGTGTCGTGCCGACAACGAATGTGCGCCGTCGTCCGAACCCTTTCGGCTCAGTTGCCGCCCGCCGCCGAATTCGCTTCCGTCACGTGCGCGCCGCCCGACGTCAGCATCGCGCGCAGCCGCGCCGCGTCGAAGAAATCGGCGTGACGCCCGGCCGAATCCAGCAGCACCATCACGACCCCGCGCCCGTCGATCGTCGTCTGCATCACGAGGCAAATGCCGGACTCCCTGATATAGCCCGTCTTTTGCACGCCGATGTCCCAGTCTTCGTCGCGCAGCAGGATGTTCGTGCTGTGGTAGTAGAGCGTGCGGCGGCCCGTGTCGACCTCGTATTTCAGATCGGTCGAATACTGCCGGATCAGCGGATATTGGTAAGCCGCCTCGACCATCTTCGCGAGATCGCGCGCGGTCGATACGTTGTATTTCGATAACCCGGTTGGATTCTCGAAATGCGTATCGATCATGCCGAGCGATCGCGCCTTCCGATTCATCGCGTCGACGAATGCTTGCCGGCCGCCCGGGTAGTAGCGCGACAGCGCCGCCGCCGCGCGATTCTCGGACGCCATCAGCGCGATGTGAAGCATGTCGTCGCGGCTCAGCGTCGAACCGATCGCGAGGCGCGAGCCGGTGAACTTGTCCTGATCGCGATCGTCGTCGGTCACTTCGATCAGTTCTTCGAGCGGCGCCTTCGAATCGAGCACGACCATCGCGGTCATCAGCTTCGTCACCGACGCAATCGGCACGACCGATTGCGAATTCCGGTCGACCAGCGTTTCGCCGGTATGCTGGTCGATCATGTAGGCGATGTTCGAACGGAGTCCGTACGGCCGTGACGTATCGCGCGGCTCGAACGCGCGGGCGCTCAGCGGCGCGCGCGGCGAGAACGTGACCCGGTGGACGCCGCCTGCCAGCCTGTAGCGGCCGGCTTTCAGATGGCGCGCGGCGACAGCGTGCCCCGCAAGCGATGCATGGCCCGCTTGCGGATGAAAACTCGCTTTCCGGATGGACGCGGAAGCCGCGGGATGCCGTTTCGGCACGGAGGATGTCGCCTGCGCGTCGAACGACGGAACGGCGAGTACGGAGGCGAGGACAACCGGCAACACCGCCCACTTCGAGACACGAAGTACGGTTCCGCACATCGCTTTCAACGAGGAAAACGGTGTCGCTTTCATTGCGCCCCAATTGTTGGATTCGAGCTTTGGAATGATTATAGTAACGGGACATTACGTTAGCAATTACAATGACATAGGAAATATTCCTCATCCAAATTATTTCATTTGAAACGATCGTTTTTATTTTTACGGGATGAGGATTTTTTCGGCCGAACGAACGCGCGGTGCCCATTGCGCCGTATCGCATCCGGGCGATGCGCGTTGTCGCGCAGTCGCCTCGGCGCATGCGCTCGTCCGCACGGAAACGGCGGTCCCGTTCGTTGTCATTTGAAAGAAGGCTGATGAAAACCGCGCGCGGCCGTGCTTGATTCGAACACGGCGCGCAAGCGGCGAGCCGCCACCGCTTCGGCGTGAAATTCGAAAACCATGGAATCGAAAAGAAGAAACGACGGCGTCGACTTGTTGCGCGGGATCGCCATCCTGCTCGTCCTGATCCTGCATTTCCATCTGACGTACCAGCTGAACGTCACGCCGATCGATTCGCCGTTCCTGTCGGACGCGCTCGAGGCGGTTGCGCGAAACGGCAATTACGGCGTCACGATGTTCTTCGCCGTGTCCGGGTTCCTGATCATGTCGACGTCGGTCCGGCGCTTCGGCTCGCTCGGCGCGATCGAGCCGGCGACGTTCTACGGGTATCGCGCGTCGCGGATCCTGCCGTGCCTCGTGCTCGTCCTGCTCGCGATCGTGGCGCTCGGTTCGCTCGGCCTGCGCTCGTTCGTCGACAAGCCGGACACCGCGAGCACGCTCGTCGCGGTGCTGTCGGTGCTGACCTTCTGGCACAACGTGCTGATGGCGAAGGTCGGCTATTTCAATTACGCGATGAACATCCTGTGGTCGCTGTCGGTCGAGGAGGTGTTCTATCTTGCGTTCCCGATCCTCTGCCTGCTGCTGCGGCGACGTCGCTACATCGTGCTGTTCCTGTGCGTGCCGATCGTCGTCGGACCGATCTACCGTAGCCTGCACGCGCACGACGAAATCGTCGCGCTGTACGACTACGGATCGTGCTTCGATGCGATCGCGATGGGAGGCTGCGCGGCGTTGCTTCCGTTGCGCCGGATCTCGCGCGGCCGGAGCCGGGCGGTCCGGGCGATCGCCGCCGCCGCGATCACCGTCGTCTACCTGTGCGGGCCGATCATGCAAAACGTCGTGTGGGGCGTGTCGGTCGTCGCGTTCTGCACCGCGATCCTGCTGTACAGCTTCAGGGATGGATCGCATGACGAGGCGAACGCGCCGCATGCGGCGCTCCGCATGATCCGTTGGTTCGGACAGCGGAGCTATGAGCTGTACCTGTTTCATATCGTCGTGCTGGGCATTCTGCGCGAGTTCGTCACGCGAGAGACGATCGGCGTCGGCGCAAAGCCGCTGTGGCTGATCTTTTACGTGGGTGTGTCGGCGCTCGTCGCGGAGCTTGTGTTCAGGTGCTATTCCGAGCCGTTGAACGACGCGCTCAGGCGGGGCGCCGTGCGCTTCTCGCCGAGATATCTGCAGAAGTGATTCGCCTCGCGGCTTCCGCCTTTTCGGGCGCGATCGTCGATTGGCCGCGACCGGATCGCTCGACGCGTGGCTTGGGTGCGGTGTGATACCGCCTCGGGGATTGCGGGGTGCAATGGAAGCCGACATGCCGGCCGGGTCCGCCGCTTCATGAAAAATATACGAAATGCCGGCTGAGCCTCGTTGTCCTGATCTGGAATCGATCCCGATCGCGCTGTGCGCATCCGTGTAACGTTTCGCCCGGCGTCGCGCGCATGTTTAGGCTGCGAAATCGCGCTCGAAATATGCGACATCGATCGAATTGATCCAGCGCAACGACGTGCCTCGCGCCCCGCCTATGCTGGGCCTGTCGTGCCGGGCGTCGAGCGAACGGATCGCGATGCCGGCCGCCGGCAGCACCGCCGCCGGCGCTCGCGCACGGCCCCGATGCTCGTCGCGACCTAAGATGAAAGCGCGCGACACATGCGCGCGACGGTGCGTCGAGCCGCCCGGCGCCGACGCGCCATGTCGCGCACCGCCGTCCATGCGAAGGCGAGGTCGAACATGCCAATCCACAATGCCGATTTTGCGGCGGTCTTCGCCGAGATCGCCGATCTGCTCGAGATACAGGGGGCCAATCCATTTCGCGTGCGCGCGTATCGCAACGCGGCGCGCACGGTCGGCGGGCTAGGCCGCGACATCGCGGCGATGGTCGCCGACGGGAAGAACCTCGACGATATTCCGACGATCGGCCCCGATCTCGCCGGCAAGCTGCGCGAAATCGCGACGACCGGCACGTGCGGGCTGCAGCAGCAACTTCGCCAAGCGCTGCCGCCCGCGATCGTCGAGCTGCTCGGGGTCCCGGGGCTGGGGGCGAAACGCGTGCGCGCGCTGCACGACGCGCTGCACGTCGAGACGCTCGAGCAGTTGAAGGAAGTCGCCGAGAGCGGCAGGATCCGCGGACTGCCGGGCTTCGGCGAGAAGACTGAGACGCACATCGCGGAGGCGATCGGCGCGCGGCTGCGGCGCAAGTCGCAGCGCTTCCTGCTGTCGTTCGCGACGCAGTATCTGACGCCGCTCCTCACGTATCTGCGCGAGACGCCGGGCGTGAGCGAAGCGCTCGTGGCCGGCAGCTTCCGGCGCCGGCGCGAAACCGTCGGCGATCTCGACATTCTCGTGACGGCGAGCGATCCGGCGAAAGTGGCGGCGCGCTTCGTTGGATACGACGAAGTCGAGCGCGTGCTCGCGAACGGCGACACGCGCTCGAGCGTCGTGCTTCGCTGCGGAATCCAGGTCGATCTGCGCGTCGTCACGCCGGCGTCGCTCGGCGCGGCGCTCGTGTACTTCACGGGATCGAAGGCGCACAACATCGCCATGCGCCGGATCGCGCAGGCGCGCGACCTGAAGATCAACGAGTATGGCGTGTTCCATGGCGAGCGGCGCGTCGCCGGTGCGACCGAGGAATCGGTCTACGCGTCGATCGGCCTCGACTGGGTGCCGCCCGAGCTTCGTGAGAACCAGGGCGAGATCGAGGCCGCGCGCGAAGGCCGCCTGCCGGCCCTCGTCGAACGCAAGGACCTGCGCGGCGACCTGCATGCGCACACGAACGCGACCGACGGTCAGGACAGCCTGCAGGACATGGCGCTCGCGGCGCGCAAGCGCGGCCTCGAGTATCTCGCGATCACCGATCATTCGCGCCGGCTCGGCGTCGCGCACGGCCTCGACGCGGAGCGCCTCGCCAGACAAATCGACGAGATCGATCGCCTGAACGAGACGCTCGAAGGCATCGTGCTGCTGAAAGGCATCGAAGTCGACATCCTCGAAGACGGCAGCCTGGATCTGCCCGACGATATACTCGCGCGGCTCGATCTGGTGGTCGGCGCGGTTCACAGTCGCTTCGATCTGTCGCGCGCCGCGCAGACCGAGCGGGTGCTGCGCGCGATGGATCATCCGTCTTTCACGATCCTCGCGCATCCGTCGGGGCGGCTGCTCGGCGAGCGCGACGCGTACGACATCGACCTTGCCCGCGTGATCGAGCAAGCGCGCGCGCGCGGCTGCCATCTCGAGCTGAATGCGCAGCCGCAGCGGCTGGATCTTGCCGACATCTGGTGCCGGCAGGCGGCCGAGGCTGGCGTGCTCGTGTCGATCGATTCCGACGCGCATCGCCGCGAAGACCTGAACTATCTCGGGATCGGCGTCGATCAGGCGCGGCGCGGCTGGCTGACGAAGGCGCAGGTGCTCAATACGCGCACGCTCGCGCAACTGCGGCCGCTGCTCGCGCGGACGATGAGCGGGAGCGCCGCGTCGGCCGCGGGCGACTCGGCGAAACGTTCGTCGAGCAAGCGGGCGACGGCGCGAAGCGCCGGCACGAGCGGCGCGCGTCGCACGAAGAAGCGCGGGCACGCTGCGGCTTGAGCGGACGCACGTCGTCGTCGGACACGCGGTTCGGCAGCGCGGTCAATGCGGCGTGCACGTCGGCGAAGTCGATCTACACCGACCGGATCGCCGCGCAGGAGAAGCTCGCATTGGTGACGCTCGGTGCGTGCTACAGCGATCCGCGCTACGCGGCGGACGCCGGTTCGACGTTCCGCCGCGCTCCTTTCGAAGTGCAGAAAGCGCCTTACGGTCGTTGTTGCTGCATGTTGGACTCCGGCCCCTATGTCATATTGGCGCAAGCTCTTCGTTATCGTGTTGTTGGCACTGAGCCTTCCGGTTCAGTCGCTGGCGGCCGTCTCGATGAATTGCGAGGTCGCGCACGTCGACGACGTCGCGTCTGCCCGTCATCCGCTGCAAGCTGGAACGGAAAGCGGTCACGGCGTGCTCGATATGACCGTGACCGCAGCCGACCATCGGCATCCCGGCCAGGGCGACGCACATCATGCGCACCCGTGCGCGACCTGCGTGTCGTGCGTGTCGTGCTGCGTCGGCGCCGGCTTGCCGGCCGGCTCCGTCTCGGCGGCGTTCTTCGATGCCGTGCGCATCACTCCTCCCTTTCCTCAAGACGCCGGCACCGTGTCGTTCCTGACGGACGGCATCGAACGGCCGCCCCGAACCGCTCTCGTCTGATCCTTCGGGTCGCAGCGCGCTCGCTGCGATACGCAAACTCGTCCTGACGGCGCACATGCGCGTCGCCGGGACGGCTGACGACGAGAGAAATTCATGCGAAAGATTTCCGCAGCGCTGCTCGGCGCGTCGGCGGCGTGGCCGGCGCTCGTGCACGCGACGACGACGTTCGCCGATCCGGCGGACGCCGCGGCATCGGTGCCCGCCATCGTGGCGCCGTCCGTGCTCGACGGCTACCGCCGCTACCGCGACGACGACGGGCCGGCCTGGCAGCAATTGAACCGCGCGGTGGCCGAGCCGCCGCGCAACGCGGCAGCGCCGTCCGCCAAGGCGAGCAACGACGGCACCGCCGCACACGGCGGCCACGGTGCGATGCACGGGGAAGCCGCCCAATGACGCCGCGCTTCGTTTCCCTCCGGATCTGCGCCGCGGCGGCCGTACTGGCATTCGCCGCGGGCTGCACGACGTTCTCGAAGGACGGCGGCTTCGGCGCCGTGTCGACTGCGGCTTCCGAGCAGCTCGGAAAAGACGCGGTGCTCGTGAAGACCGATGCCGATCGCGACACGGTCGCGCACCGCACGCAGGAACTGCTGTCGAAGCCGCTGAGCGTCGACGACGCGGTTCAGATCGCGCTCCTGAACAATCGCGGGCTCCAGGCTTCCTACGCGGAGCTCGGCTTGTCCGAAGCCGAGCTCGTGCAGGCCGGTCGGCTGCCGAATCCGGGCTTCACGTTCAGCCGCACGCGTTCGAGCAACGATCTGAGCATCGGCCGGACATTTTCGATGGGCATCCTGAGTATTCTGACGCTGCTGCTCGCGACGAAGGTCGAAGGCCGGCGTTTCGAGCAGACGAAGCTCGAGACCGCCGACGCGGTGCTGAAGGTCGCGGCGGATGCGCGCCGCGCGTACGTCGAAGCGGTCGCGGCCGCGCAGGCGGCGACCTATGCGGAGCAGGTCAAGGACTCGGCGGACGCCGGCGCGGAGCTCGCGCGGCGGATGCGGCAGGCCAGCAGCTTCAGCCGGCTCGACTACGCGCACGAGCAGGCGTTCTACGCGGACGCGATCGCGCAGTTCGCGAACGCGCGGCAGCGCGCGGTGGCGGCCCGCGAGAAGCTCACGCGCATGATGGGCTTGTGGGGAGCGTCGAGCGCATACGAACTGCCCGACCGCCTGCCCGCTCTGCCCGCCGAGCGGCCGCAACTCGACGGCCTCGAGCGCTTCGCGATGGAGAACCGCCTCGACATCCAGGCGGCGAAGCTGAGGACGCAGGGTGTCGCGACGTCGCTCGGCCTCACGCGGGCGATGCGCTTCGTCAACGCGCTCGACGTCGGCTATCTCGACAACTACGAGACCGACAAGGGCCACGAGCACGGCTACGAGATCAGCGTCGAGATTCCGCTGTTCGACTGGGGCGGCGCGAAGGCGAGCTATCTGCAGTCGGCTAACCGGCTCGCGCAGACCGCGATCGATGCGCGCTCCGAAGTGCGCGAATCGTACGCGGCCTACGTGACGCGCTACGACGTCGCGAAGCACTATCGCGACGAGGTCGTGCCGCTGCGCAAGACGATCTCCGATGAGATGCTGCTCCGCTACAACGGGATGCTCGTCAGCGTGTTCGAGCTGCTCGCCGACGCGCGCGGCCAGGTCGGCACCGTGAACGGCTACATCGACGCGCTGAAGGACTACTGGCTCGCGGAAACCGATCTGCAGCAGGCGGTCGGCGCGAAAGCGGGCATGTCGCACGGCGAAATCAGGAAGGTCGACGCGGCCGTGGGCAAGTCGACGATCAAGCATGGCCCGCTCGAGAACCTCGGAATGGACGCGATGACGATGGTCTTCAGGGTCAAGGATCCGGCGATGCCGTCGCAGGTGGCGACAGGCGACAAGATCGACTTCGTCGCCGAGGAAGTGAACGGCGTGCTCACCGTCGTGAAGCTGCAGAAGCAATGACGGCTCGCACCGCACATTGCGTCGTCACGATTATTCAGGATCGGAAATCATGAAGAGATTCGCTTACGCGCAGTGGACCCGGTTCGCTGCGATCGCCCGCCCTCGCCGCGGCGCCCGCCGTCGCGTTGCGGAACGTCGGCTTCGCGGTCGCGGTCGGCGCGCTGCTCGGCGATCAATGGCTTGCGCGCGCCGCGTCGCCATGGCAGGCGCAAGTGAGCCGGCGATCGATCCGCACGCTGTGAATCGCGGCGCTCGGCATGCTGCTGTCGAGCGTGCTCGCGTTCTGGGGGCATTGCGCGCTGATGAGCGAATCGGCCCTGTGGGACGCGTGGCCCGCCGTCCGCTCGATGCTGGCGGGAACCGGCTACGGTCACGCATGGCTCATCGGCGCGGTGCTGATGTTCGCCGTCGTCGGGCTGTCGCTGCTGCGGTCCGGCGGCGACGCTCGCTTTCCGTTCGCGCTGTGGCTTGCGCTTCCGGGCGTCGCGCTCGCACGCAGCAACGGCGGCCATCCGGTCGACGCGGGGCTGTTCAGCGTGCCGGTGTGGGTCGACTGGCTGCATCTGCTCGCGATCGGCACGTGGGGCGGGCTCGTGGCGATCGCGACGTACGTCGTCGTGCCGCAGCTCGCCGATGCGCCTGGCAGCGAGCGGAAAAACGGCGCCGCGTTCGTGCAGTCGCTGTCCGATGCGGCGACGTTCGCGCTCGTCGTGCTGTTCAGCTCGGGTGCGTACAACGGCTGGCGAGGCGTCGGCACGTCGGCGAACCTGTTCGGCTCGACGTACGGGCAGGTGCTGCTGCTGAAGCTCGCGCTCGTGGCGACCGCCGCGGCGCTCGGCGGACACAATCGCTTCTTCGGGATGCCGGCGCCGCTGGCGGCGCTCAAGGAGTCGTCGCCGAAGACGAGGGCATTCGTCGGACCATTGCGGCGCTTCGGCGTCGTGCTGCAAATGGAATCGCTCGTGCTGTTGGGCGTGCTCGCCGCGGCCGCGATGCTCGCATCGAGCCCGCTGCCAGGCACGATCTGAGCGCCCGGAAAATGCAGACGTAAAGCGGCGTGTGCGGCATGCAGGTTGTCGTCGATCACATATCGACGTCGAATCGATCGCACAGCACTTCAGCTTGTGCGCGTGCGTGCCGTATACCGGGCTAACGGATCGGATAGCAATACGAAGTTCGCGTTCGAACCATACAAATGAATGACAGAAGCACCAATTTTTTTCATACGATTGAGCCTTCGTCATCGAGCGCGCCTCCGCCATGCAGTCGTTCGAACCGTTATCCCCCCATAGTTACTGGCGTCTGCAAAATGAAACTCTTTTCCGACCTGAAGATCGGCGCTCGGCTGATCGTGCTGATCCTCGCCGCGCTCGTCGCCCTGTGCGGCATCACCGGATTCGGCATCTACGAGAGCCGCCGCGTCTACACCGCAGCCAGCTATTCGACAGTCAACACCGTGCCGAGCTTCGTCATCCTTGACGATACGCAACTCGCATTCGATTCGATGTTGCTGCTCGTGAATCAGCACGTATTTTCGACGAACGCCGATCAGGCGAAGGATCTCGAACAGAAGATCGCGCAGCAGCAGCGCGAGATCGACAACCAGTTCGCGAAATACGAGCCGCTGCTGTCCAACGACAAGGACAAGGCGATGCTCGCGACCGATCGCGCGCTGATGAGCCAGCTCGACGCGGTGCGCGACAACGTGCTCGCGCTGTCGCGCGACGGCAAGAAGCAGGAGGCGGGCGACCTGATGGGCACGCGGATGACCGAGATCGCACAGCAGACGAATGCGGCGCTCGCGGCACATCGCGCGTTCAACGTCGATCTCGGGCAGGCCGGCTCGAACGAGGCGAAGGACATCATCGATCGCGCGGTGACGCTCGAGGCGTCCGCGGCGGCCGTCGTGCTCGCGGTCGTGTTGTGGCTCGGCGTGCTGATTTCGCGTTCGATCACGAAGCCGATGGGCGACGCAGTGAAGTTCGCGCGTACCGTCGCCGACGGCGACCTGACGACGCACATCGATGCGACGTCGAAGGACGAAACGGGGCAACTGCTGAAAGCGCTCGCCGACATGAACGACAGCCTGAAGCGCATCGTTGAGCGCGTGCGCATGGGCAGCGACGCGGTTGCGACCGCGTCCGGGCAGATCGCGTCCGGCAACCTCGACCTGTCGTCGCGCACCGAGGAGCAGGCGGCATCGCTGCAGGAAACCGCATCGAGCATGGAGGAGCTCACGTCGACTGTCCGGCAGAACGCGGAGAACGCGCAGCAGGCGAGCGGGCTCGCGTCCAATGCGTCGGACGTCGCGCTGCGCGGCAGTACGGTCGTTGGCCAGGTCGTCGACACGATGACCGACATCAGTGAGCGTTCGTCGAAGATCGCGGAGATCATCGGCATCATCGAAGGAATCGCGTTCCAGACCAACATCCTCGCGCTCAATGCGGCCGTCGAGGCGGCGCGCGCGGGCGAGCAGGGGCGCGGGTTCGCGGTTGTCGCGGGCGAGGTGCGCGGCCTCGCGCAGCGCTCGTCGAGCGCGGCGAAGGAGATCAAGGAACTGATCAGCGCGTCGGTGCAGAAGATTCGCGACGGCTCCGCGCTTGCCGACGAAGCGGGCAAGACGATGGCCGAGGTCACGCAAGCGGTCGCGCGCGTGACCGACATCATGGGCGAGATCGCGGCCGCGTCGGCAGAACAGAGCCGCGGCATCGACCAAGTCAATCTCGCGATCACGCAGATGGATCAGGTCACGCAGCAGAATGCCGCATTGGTCGAAGAAGCGGCGGCCGCGTCGCAATCGCTCGAAGACCAGGGGCGCGAGCTGAAGCAGGCGGTCGCGTTCTTCCGGGTCGAGGGTGTGACGATGGAGCCGGCGATGCAGCATCGTCGGAAGGCGTCGCCGACATCGGCGCCGCGCGCCGTGCACGCGACGCGCGCCGCCGACACCATGAAGCCGGCTGTTCGCGCGGCTGCGGCGCCCGTGGCGCCTGTGGCAACCGCTTCAGTCGCGCGTGCGGCAGCTGTGTCCGACGCGAACGCGGACTGGGAAACGTTCTGATCGCCGGGTGACGGCGCGGGCGGTCGGCTGCGCGCCGCGGCATCGTGCTGCCGCAGTCACACGGCGGCTGGCATGCCGTCGCGTTGTGCACCGTATCGCTCATTCGTTGCGCGCGCAAGCAACGCGGCTTGCGATACATGCACGTGTATCGCGCATCGGCTCGACGCGGATTCAGCATTCGCGCCGATGGATAAAGCGCTACCCGTGCGCGATATGAGGTTGCGCCATCGCCGCGCGCAATGCGTCGCCGTGCGGCGCGCCACGTTGCAGCTCGATTGAAATGGCGAATGTCGACATCGGCAATCGCGCACGCGCGCGACATTCGAGCGATTCTCGCGTCATGGGAAGGGGGCGCATTCACGCAATCGCGGCATGCGCATCGCTTGGCCCGCTGGAGCCGGCCTTCGTGCCACGTCATGGCAAGCGCGATCTGGCGCCGTTGCATCGCGAGCGATGCGGCGATCCGCATTCAACATGTGTTCCGATCGACGCTTGCATTGCGTCGCAGCGTCGCGCGCGATCCGGCGTGACGAATTATTTTGCACTCCGCAATCGTGCGTCTTCACGCTACACTCACGTGCGGATTCACGCGATGGAACGACAAGGAGGAGATAGCGGCATGCCAGCAAACACCCATCAGCAAGTGCTTGTCCGGTTCGTCCGTGCAGCGGTTCTGTTCACGCTTGCATCGGCTGCATTTCACGCGCGGGCCGACCAGCTCGCCGACATCAAGGCGAAAGGCGAGCTCGTCTGCGGCGTGCTCGGCACCGACGAACCGTTCAGCTACATGAAGGATCCGATGAGCCGCGAGATCGTCGGCTACGACGTCGACATGTGCAACGCGGTCGCGAAGAGCCTCGGCGTGAAGCCGGTGCTCAAGCAGCTCGCGGTCGCCGCGCGGATTCCCGAGCTGCAGCAGGGCCGCGTCGATCTGCTCGCCGCGTCGCTCACGCACAACAAGGAGCGCGAGTCGCAAATCGACTTCTCGATGTCGACATTCATCACAGGGCAGAAGGCGATGGTCCGCAAGGACAGCGGCATCGCGACGCTCGCGCAGCTATCGAGCAAGAAGATCCTGACCGTCAAGGGCTCGACGATGGAAACCAACATCGCCGCGACGATCAAGGGGGCGGACGTCGTGTCGTTCGACACGAGCCCACAGGCGCTGCTCGCGCTGCAGCAGGGCAAGGGAGCCGCTTACGTCAACGACGAGACGACGCTCGTCGGCAATCTCGCGAAGCTCGGCCCGGCGGGCAAGGACTACACACTCGTTCCGCAGAACATTTCGACCGAGCACATCGCGCTCGGCATCCGCAAGAACGAGCCCGCGTTCCGTGCGCAGGTGAACAAGGTGCTGCTTGGGATGGAAGCGAGCGGCGAAGCGCAGAAGCAATTCGACAAGTGGTTCGGGCCGGGCACGAAGATGAATTTCCCGCCGCGCTCGTTCAAGATCTCCACCGACCGGATCGATTGAGCGCCGATCCGTTTCTTCGAGGCGCTACCCGGCCGCGCGCCGGGTAGCGGCGTCCGATGACCCAATTCAATTTGTCGATGCTGCTGTCCGGGCAGTATCACGCATGGCTCGTCAGCGGCTTCGCGATGTCGCTCGAGCTGTCGGCGCTCGCGTTCGTGTTCTCGCTGCCGCTCGCGATCGGCATCGCGCTGTTGCGGCTCGCGCCTGCGGCGCCGCTGCGCGCGCTCGGCCAGGTTTACGTCGAGAGCATCCGCAACGTGCCGCTGCTCGCGCACATGCTGTTCTGGTATTTCGGCGCGCCGCAACTGCTGCCGCAAGCGGTGAAGACGTGGCTCTACGAGCGCAACTACGAAGCGGCGAGCGCGCTGATCGCGCTCGTGCTGTATACGGTCGCGTACATGGCCGAGGACATCCGCAGCGGCATCCGCTCGATTCCGAAAGGACAGCTCGAGGCGAGCCGCGCGCTCGGCTTCGGCTTCGTCGCGTCGATGCGGCTCGTGATCCTGCCGCAATCGTTGCGCGTGACGGTGCCGCCGCTCGTCAACCAGACGCTCAATCTGTGGAAGAACTCGAGCATCGCGATGGTGATCGGCGTCGCCGAGCTGATGTATCAGGCGCAGCAGGTCGAGAGCGCGACGTTCCGGGGCTTCGAATCGTTTGCGTTCGCGACGGCCGCGTATCTGACGGTGTCGATCGCGATCACCGTGTTTTCCGTGTGGTATCAGCGCCGCTTTCCGGTGCGGAGCGTGTAGCCGATGCTCGACATCCCGCAAACCTACGGCCTCTACTACCTCGTCGGCCAATATCCGAACGGACCGCTCGGCGGGCTCGCGCTCACGCTGCTGCTCGCGTCGTCGGGCCTCGTGTTCGCGCTGCCCGCCGGCATCGCGCTCGGGCTGTGCCGCGTCAGTCCGTTCCGCGCGCTTCGCTGGCCGGCGACCGTGCTCGTCTACGTCGTGCGCGGCACGCCGCTCCTGATGGTCGTGTTCTGGGCGTACTTCCTGCTGCCATCGGTGACGGGGCACCGTACGGACCAGTTCGGCACGATGCTCACTGCGCTCGTGATCTTCGACGGCGCGTATCTCGCCGAGATCGTGCGCGCGGGTATCCAGGGGCTGCCGCGCGGGCAGATGGAAAGCGCGCGGGCGCTGGGCTTGTCGTATCTGCAGGCGATGACGCTCGTGATCTTGCCGCAGGCGCTGCGCAACATGCTGCCGTCGCTCGTCAGTCAGCTCGTGTCGACGATCAAGGAGACGTCGCTCGGCTACATCATCAGCCTGCCCGAAGTATCGTGGGTCGCCGGGCAGATCAGCACGCAGGCGATCACGCAGTCCGCGCAGGTCTATCTGCTGCTCGGCTTCAGCTACTTCGTGATGTGCTTCGGCCTGACTCGCTGCGCGTTCCTGCTCGAGCGGCGGCTCGCGTCGCGTGCTCCGGTGAAGGCGTGAGCGGCGGTCAAGATCGAAAGCGCGGGCGGCGTGCTCGGGCTGCGCCCTCGGTTCGATGCGCTCTTCATGTCGACCGGGCATCCGCGTGCATGGCGCCTCACGCCGGACGTCCGCACGTCGCGAGCGCATGTCGCCGGATCGCAGCGTGCGACGTGCCGGTGCGTCCGCACGCGCGCACGCCGAGCATCGTCACAGCAGATCCCGCAACCGATACCACGCCATCGCAAGCACGAGCGCAGGTGTCCTGAGCGCCGTACCGCCGGGGAAGTCGCGGTGCCGGATCTTGCCGAATACGTCGAAGCGCGCGGCCTGCCCGTCGATCGCGTCGGCGATCAGCTTGCCCGCGAGCCCCGTCGTGTTGACGCCGTGCCCCGAGAACCCCTGCGCGAAATAGACGGTCGGCGACACGCGGCCGAAATGCGGCGCGCGATTCATCGTGATGTCGACGAAGCCGCCCCACGCATAGTCGACCTTCACGTCGGCGAGCTGCGGGAACGTCTTCAGCATGTCGCGGCGCATCGCTTCGGCGAGATTGCGCGGCTCGCGCGTCGAATAGCTGACCTTGCCGCCCCACAGAACGCGCGTGTCGGGCGCGGGACGGAAGTAGTCGAGCGCGAAGCGGCTGTCGCAGATCGCCGCCCGCGCGGGCATCAGCGCTTGCGCGCGCGTTTCGCCGAGCGGCTCGGTCGCGATCACGTAGGTGCCGACCGGCATGATCTTGCGCGATAGCGCGGGCGCGAGCGCGCCGAGAAACGTGTTGCACGCGAGCACGACGAATTTCGCGCGGACCGCGCCGCGCGCGGTCGACACGACGTGGCCGCCGGCTTCGTTCGAAATGCGCGTCGCGGCGCTGTCTTCGTAGAGGCGCGCGCCGCTCTCGACGGCCGCGCGCGCGAGCCCGAGCGTGTAGTTGAGCGGATGCAGATGGCCGCTGTCCG
Organism: Burkholderia sp. BDU5; assembly: GCF_001522845.1. Classification (NCBI taxonomy): domain Bacteria; kingdom Pseudomonadati; phylum Pseudomonadota; class Betaproteobacteria; order Burkholderiales; family Burkholderiaceae; genus Burkholderia; species Burkholderia sp. BDU5. The sequence goes on from NZ_LOWC01000001.1 coordinate 92,650, forward strand.
GATCGAAGAGGCCGCCGAGATAGCGGGTCGATTGCACGTATTGTGCGAGCGCGTCGCGCTCGACGTAGCGAAAGCGATCGTAGCCGAAGCGGCGCGCCGCGTCGTCGCGCCAGCGGCGCAGCGCGTCGACGTCGCGCGGCTTGTTCGCGGCGGTCAGATAGCCGGGCATCAGCGCGCAGTCGATCGCGTGCTTCACGATGCGCTTCTTGACGATCGCGAGCGTTTCGAGCCCCATGTCCCAGATCTGCCGGACTTCGCCGGCGTTCAGGTACGGCTCGAACGTGTCGATGCCGCACGCGAAGCCGCCGATCATCTGGCCGCCGTTGCGTCCGCTCGCCGCCCATCCGACCTTCGACGCCTCGATGATCGCGACCGAATGGCCGCGCTCGGCGAGATTGAGCGCCGCCGATACGCCGGTGAGGCCTGCGCCGATCACGCAGACATCGGCGTCGATCGTGCCTTCCAGCGACGGGTGGCGGGTGGTGTCGTTGACGGTTGCCGCGTAGTACGACGCGGCGTGCGGTTGATTGATGAACTGGAGCATGACGTGTTGGACGATACGTGAGTGTCGGGCGGTACCTCGTCGCGATGATGGTACACAAAAAAGTCCATATCAAAATACGTCGCAGGCCGGCGACCAACGGGCAGATCGATGGACGCGGCGACGCTGTGTTGGGCCGGCGGCGGCCGGGCGAGTTGCACGCCGAGAACTCGACCATGCCGGCGGCGCGGGGCGAGCCGAGCGTTCGGATGCCGGCGCGTACCGTGAGAAAGGGCGGTGCCGCTTCGTGCCGCGACGACATGTTTCTCTTCGTATTCCGATTCAATGCGGTGCGCCGACGGATTACGTCTTGCGCTCCGACCACGGGCTCCGAGCCGCCGCCCCGCAAGGAAGCCGATCTTCCATGCAGGCGCTCCGAGACGGGCATCGCTCTGGCGATTCAACGAATCGAACAGCCCATCGCGCGCGGGCGAGAAGATTTCCAGGTCGCTTTGATAGCGGGAATGACCGTCGACGGCCAGCTCGACCAGTACGCGACCGAACAGCGGGGCGTACTTGAAGGCCCGGCCGGATTCCATGACGCATATGGCGGCGCGGGCGTGGTGCGACATGCCGCCCAGCTCCATCGGAATCCGGCCGATGACGAGCTTGCCGTCCGGACTCATCGAGTAGAGGCATGTGCCTGCATGTTGATAATGACCGGCATCGATGACATCGGGATCGATGAGCCGCCCGAGATGTTCGGTGAGCTCGCGCATCAGCCGATTGCTCACGGTGGATCGGATGGCCGAGGGTTCGTCGAAGACGTCGTAGTGTAATTCGCGCTCATCTTCGCCAGGTTGTGCATGGCCGGCGAGAAATCCAACGAAGGAAATCCGTAGAACGTTCCCCGGTCGCTCGCATCGATGTTGCCGAACTCGAACCAGATGGGCATCCTGGGATGATCTGCTTTGAGTTCCCGGTACGCATCGTTCATCCGCCAGACTTCCCAGCGGGGACTCTGTTTGAGCCCAAGGCCGCGCAGCACTGAATCTGCCCATACGCCGGGGCACGCGATCAGGTGCCGTCCGTGCACCATCATCGACGCGCGTCATGGCTGCTATGCCGTTCGCACGAACGCAATCATCGCGACCGACGGCGCGGCTTGGGTGCTTCGACCTCGTCCGCAATGCCGACCACGCGCAGACAAACGGCGGTGACGGCTCGAGCGAATGCGGAATAATCTGTTTCCTGCACTGCGATAACATCGTCCGTGGCGCCGTGAACGCCCGAATAGATCAACAGTGCCGTAATGCGCGGTTGCGTCAACTGCCACACGCCGGCTTGTTCGCCGCCGCTGAGAATGCCCTGGAGCTGATCGAGAATGGCGTTCTTCTCGCGATTGTTTCGCTCGTGATGGTGATGCTTGATGTAAACGATGTCGTGCGTGCGATACGTTTCTACATAGGCTTCGATGCTCGTCCGAATCCATGCACGTAGCTGACCTAACCAGTCGTCCGCCGCGCAAGCGTCAACGGCCTCTTTCAAGCGGCTGAGGTATTGCGCGGTGTAGCGCTGCCCCATGGCCTCCAGGAGTTCGTTCTTCGAGGCGAAGTAATGGTAGAAGGTGCCCTTGGCTACTTCGGCCAACTCAACAATTTCATTGATCGTGGTGGCCTCAACGCCTTGCACCAACAATAGCTTCTCGGCTGCCGCCATCAATTCTTCCAGACGTACTTCGGCTGGCTTGGTGCGGGGCGTTTTGGGCGCTCCCTGTTCCCGCTGGCTTGTCTTGTATCTCATCATCGTGCGATTCAGAACTTGCGTACAAAAGTCAGAAGTCTAGGCCACGTCCCCGATGTCGCCGACGTTTTCTCGAGTTAACCGACCGTCGGTCAATTCAATATGGGAAGACGAAATCCGGCTCCTCCCGATCGTCGCCATGTATCTGCATCGTGCTCATGTTTCGAGCGCCGACGAAACTCCGGGGTACTACTCTTTGAGGAAAACGCGTCACCAGCATGTGCGTGCGAGGGCGACATCGAGCAAACGTAAAGAATCCGACCCGTTACCTGTGTGGAAGTGTTCTCCGTCAATCGATGGAGAATGTCAGGCGATGTGTTCAGTTGAAGAACTTTATTGAGGCGGATTCTTTGTAATTGTTCAAAGACATGCTTGGTCAGCAACTAATGGTTCCGTTCAAACGCGCTGCGCTTGATTCAACATCTTCCGCAGGATATAGCTGGCGACGACAGCAGCCCCCACGTTGAAAAACATGCTGTAGACGAACGCGCTTTGCAGTTGAGAGAATTCCTGCAGGTGAGACATTTTTTTTAAGGTCATCTGCAGGATCGTACTGACCGCCGTTACGCCAAATGCCGCGCCCACCTGCTGCAAGGTCGAAACGACTCCAGCGGCCATCCCCGCGAAATTTTCTTGGACGTTTGCCAAAACGATATTCAAAAGAGGGGTCATGACCATGCCTTGAGTAAAGCCCAGCGTCCACAGCACCGGCATCAGGAGCCACGGCCGTTCGAGGATAGGGAAATATCGCACGGCGAGTATTAGCGCGATGAAGCTTGCCGCGTAAGAGACTGCGCCAATGGAAACGACTTGGGGGCCGGATCGGCTGATTAGCCGGGGCATCAATAGCGATGAAATTGCAAATCCGATGCTGGTCGAAACATAGGTCATTCCCGCTTCAAACGGACTTAGCTTCAAACCGGACTGAAGAAAAATCGAAAACACCAACGTGAATGAACCGGCAGTCGCATAGATGCACATGACCAACGACGAGCCCTTGATGAATCGTCTTTCCTGGAGAAGCTTCATATTGATGAGAGGGACGTGGCCATTGCGTGCGTACCGGATCTCGTGACGCATGAATAGATACAAGGTGCCCAGACCGATCAACATCAGGACATAGCTTTTGAAGCTCCATCCCCAGACCGCGCTCATTAGCAGAGGCAGCAGTGAAACGGAGATTCCCAGACTCGAAAGAGCGACGCCGGCCCAATCCAGGCTTTTTTTTTGCTCGATAGACGTGTTCCGTAAATGACGAGAAAAAGCCAGCGCCACCAACCCGATGGGGAGGTTGATAAAAAAGATAGCTCGCCACTGCAACTCCAGCAGATTGATCGAGATGATCAGGCCGCCTAGAACTTGCCCCGCGATCGCAGCGAGCCCGAGCGTCATTCCCAAGTATCCGAAAGCCCGCCGGGCGCCGGTTTCATCAAAATCTGCCCGGATGCTTGCGTAGATTTGCGGAAAGAGTATGGCGGCAGACAGCCCTTGTAAAAAGCGCGCGAAGATCAGTACCACCGCGTGAGGCGCGAGTCCGCAAAGAACCGATGACGCCGTGAAGCACAGCATGCCGATCTGATAGGCTCGACGGCGCCCCCATAGATCGCCCAGCCTTCCTCCGGTGATGAGCAAGAGGCCGAACGATAATTCATAGGCTACGATAATCATCGTCAGCTCTACATAGCTTGCGTGCAGTGTCTTTTCAATGTTGACGATCGCGATATTGACAACAAATAAATCGAAAATCGTTACGAATCCGGATAGCAAGAGTGCGAATAAAACATAGCGTTGATGGTTGATCATGTGAACCTCGATTGAATTCAATATGCGGGTGGTGGGCTCCACCTTGAATCTGGACAAATCCTAATATCGTTGGCTCGATGCAACGGAAAATCGAAGACCGCTTGCAGTGGAGCGTGTGCGCGTAATCGAACAAGGGTTTGAATACGCGCCCAAATTTGCATTCCTGGTTGCCTGAGGATGTACCGACACATGCAGCGGCATTCCATTGACCGGTGGTCGGTCATGCTCTAGGATAGCAACTCATGCTGACGCTGTCACGTCGCGATGCCGTGGGGCGCATGGCTCAGTGAACGGCTTGCTCGAGCCGAATGTCGAGTGATCGCGGTTCGTGTTGATCATCGGGCGCGAGGCTTCATGGGCCCTTTTGCGGCACGGCGACGCCGGCCGTTTTCAGGCTCACCTGCTTGTCCAATGGCAGAACAAATCGAACTTTCGAAGGCTATCGGAGGTGATGGGATGACGAGTCAAAGAATCGGAATTGTGGGGGCGGGGCACCTGGGGGTTGCTCTTGCGTCGCGCTTGATCGATGTTGGGTTCGACCGAGGAAATGTTTGGCTCGGACATCGCGGTTCTCAAAAATCGTATACGACGAGTGCAACATCGGGAGTCGAAGACCGTCTTGTAGACGTGGATGCGGTCATGCAGAATTGCGATGTGATTTTGTATACCGTACGACCGATAGATTATGGGATGATATCCAATTACAAATTGAGCGATGGACAGATAATCATCTCGTTTTTGGCCGGTGTTTCGCTTTCCAGATTGTCAGGCGTTGTGCATGGATCGGGGTCGATCGCTCGGGCGATTATAAGCGCACCGGATACGATTTCCAGCGGGCAGGCACTCGGTGTAACTTGCGGCGACATGAATGAAAACGCAAGGGATTTGTTCGAATCCATGGTGACGCACATTTTGAATCTGCAATCCGATAATCATTTTGAGCCGATTACCGTGCTCGGTGCTTGTCTTCCGTTTATATTAATGTATTGCGATTTTATAGGGGCGGCTGTTAGTGACCGGGAAATATTGAAATGTGCTGAAGAATACGGGCTGGGTGAGTGGGGCGGGGTTATCGATTGGGCGAGGCGGGTTAGACATGTGAATTTAAAGAAAAATGAAATCGAGAATTATGTAAATCAATGCGCGACGCCAGGCGGTATTGCCGAAAGCATCATGAATTCGCTTCGTCTTCATGGGGATTTTGCAAGGACCGTTCGAGAAGGGATCGAACATGCCCAAACGATGCTTTGCGTTCAGCTGGAGAAACACGGATCCATCGGGCTTGGCGGGCACGTTTGACGAAACAGAAGGCGTCTTCGAGCGGCGTTCTCGATGGCGACCTGTGAAAGAGAACGAGCATGCAAAAATCGAATGCTTGGGCGCAACAAGCGTCCGGACAAAAGGCGGCGCTTTGTGATGGAGAACGTTTCGCCTCCTGGTCACGGTCGTCGGAGGGGCCAATTCGCGGGGCGCCAAGTGCGAGCTGATTTCGGTCGCAAGTGTATCGTCGTCGAACGCGGGATGTGCGCGAACGAGTGCGATCGAAATCTGACGATGGATATCGTGATGTACAGCGGTCGCGATCCTCGATGTCTCGCTTGACGCGATGGCAAATCAGCGTACCGCGGGCATGGTTTGTCTGTCGATCGCATCCCTGTTTTTTTCCCATGCGGAGCAGTTGGTTGACCGCGGGGTTGTGGCAACCGAGTGACGAATGGATCGAGAGAAAACAGGCGAAATGCGCGTTCAGAACAGCAGCTCGCGCAAGCGTTGATACAGCATCCCGATCTCGAGTGCGGGCCGGCGCCATGCGGGGCCGCCGGGAAAGCGCCGATGCCGCAGGCGCGCAAACAGATCGAATGCATGCGTGTCGCCCGCGATCGCGTTCGCGACGATGCGGCCCGCGATGCCGGTCAGCGCGACGCCGTGGCCGCTGAAACCCTGAAGGTAGAAGTAGTTCGGATCGATCACGCCGAAATCCGGCGCGCGATTGCGCGTCACGTCGACGAAGCCGCCCCATGCGAATTCGATGCACACATCGGCGAGCTGCGGGAACGCCCCGACCATCCGGCGGCGAATCGCATCGACGAGCGCGTCGGGCGATGCGCCCGCCGAGTCTGCGCGGCCTCCGAACAGCATCCGGTGATCGGCGGACAGCCGGAAGTAATCGAGAAAGAAGTTGTTGTCGCAGACCGCTTCGCGCTGCGGAATCAGTGCGTTCGCGCGATCAGCGCCGAGCGCTTCGGTCGCGATGATGTACGACGCGATCGGCGCGATGCGCGCGGCCGTCGCGGCGGGCAGCACGCCGCCCGGGCCCGCGTTGCAGCACGCGACGACGTGACGGTAGCGCACTTCGCCCGTTGGCGTGCGCACGACGGGCCGCGCGCCGCGTACGACTTCGAGCGCCGGGGTGTGCGCGAACAGCCGCGCGCCTTCGCGTCGCGCCGCATCGGCGAGGCCGATGCAGTACTTGAGCGGATGCAGATGACCGGACAGCGGATCGTGAACGCCCGCGAGATAACGCGGCGACGCGATGCGCGCGCGAATCTCATCGGCATCGAGCCATTCGAGCGACGGATGCCCCCAGTGCGATGCCGCATCGTCCATCCACCGCCGCAATTCTGGCACGCGGCGCGGATGCGTCGCGACCGTCAGGTAGCCGCGTGTGAAGTCGCAGTCGATTCCGTAGCGCGCGATGCGCTCTTCGACGAGCGCGACGGCGTCGAGCGACAGCGCCCATGCTTCGCGGGCGCCTTCGATGCGGAGCTGGCGCTCGATTTCGCCGTCCTTGGCGAAGCCCGCGATCATCTGTCCGCCGTTCCTGCCCGATGCGCCCCAGCCCGGCCGATACGCGTCGAGCACGGCGACCGACAAGCCGCGCGCGCGGCAGTCGAGCGCGGCCGACAGACCGGCGAACCCGGCGCCGATCACGCAGACGTCGACGTCGAGCGCGTCGTCGAGCACCGGGTCGTCGTCGGCCGGGCGGGTGGCGGTGGCTTCGTAATACGAGCGGCGTGCGAGTTCGTCGGCGCGGCGGGCGAAGGCGTTGATCATAAGCAAATCGTGAAGGGGTGAGCGGCATCATTGCATCGCGATGCCATGCGGCCGCGATGCGCAATGCGGGAAAACGGGTAGCGGCGCGCATGACGTGCGGCAAGCAGCTGCACGTCATGCGCGGTCGACGTCAGAACGAGTAGATGAACTGCGTCGCAAGCAGATCGTTGGACTTGCTGTACGAGCCGTCGTTTCGCAGGAACACCTTGTTGTTCGCCCAGTCGTGCCGGTATTCGACCTTCACGGTAATCTGCTGCGTCGGATAGAACAGCAGATCGAGCGCGACGTCCTGACGGTTCGCGCCCTTGCACTCGAACCCGAGACCGCCGTTCGCCTTCGACGTCGCGAGGCAGTCCGAATCGACGCCGAAGCCGTTCGCGGTATCCATCCCGTTGCCGTTGAGCGCGATCCCGCCGCCGCCGCCGCCGTTCTTGCTGTTCGCGAGGAAGTCGTAGCGCAGCGTCGCGCCCATCCGGCCGAGCACCGGCATGTTGAACTTGCGATGCGCGAGGAGCGACAGGCCGTACCACTGCGCGCGGCCGCCGTTGAACGCCGCGTGCTGCTGCTGGCCGTAGTCGATTTCCGCGTTGTACTGGATGTCCGCGAGCGTGTAGGCGGCGTCCGCTTCCGCGAAGAAGAACGCGCCGTACGGGCTCGACGACTGGCCGCCCGGACCGTAGACGACCGCGCCCGATTGAGCTGTCGCGCTGCCGAGCGTCTGCCGCCCGATGTTGAACGAACCGCCGAGATCGAGCGCGCTCGACCACGTGTAGTCGACGCGCGCGGTGAACGTCGGCACCTTGTTGCTCGTCGTGATCGGATCGCCGAGCGCGTTCGTGCCAGTCTGCGTGACCGAGCCGTACGTCCGGTATTGTTCGTTGCCGAGCAGGAACTTCCACGCCCAGTTGCCCTTCGTATAGTTCGCGCCGATGCCGATGTAGCTGCCCGGATCGGAGAAGTCGTACAGCAGGTTGTGCGTGAGCGTGAGCATCTGGTTCGACTGCTGCACTTCGTAGCCGCCGAAGCTCGGCACGAGGCCGGCGACGAGCGTCGTCGTCGCGCTGAGCGGCACGTTGACGACCGCTGTGTTGAGGATGTTGTTGCCGATGTTGCCGCGCGAGTTCTGCAAGAGCGTGATGCCGTTGCCGCGGTTCGGCATCAGCGTGATCTCGGCCGACGGCGCCATCGGGCCGACGCCGAACGTCTTCTTGATGTCGAGATAAAGATCGCCGAACGTGCTGTTGAAGTAGTTGTAGTTGCTCTCGTGGTTCGCGAACAGGAACGACGACGTGCCCGCCGCGCGGTTGAACACGTAGGTTGGATCGATATAGCCAGTCACCGACAGGCCCGCGATCGGCCCGGTGTTCGCCGCGTCGGTCAGCGAATCGACCTTCAATTGCTGGTTCGCGATTTCCTGCTTCATCTGCGTGACGTCGTCGTTCGTCAGCACGGCGGGCGCCTTGCCGTAGTCCGGAGACGATTCGTCGATGGGCGCGGCCGCCATCGCGGTCGCCGCGCCTTTGGCCGCGGCGGCGCCGCTGCCCGCCGCGCCGTGCTGCGACGCGAGCGCGGACTGCAGCTCCTTCACCTGCGCCTGCAGCGCGTTCAACTGCGCCTGCATTGCCTTGATCTGCGCGCTTGTCGACGCGGCGCCGGCGAAGCCGGGCAGCGACCCGGCCACGAGCAGACAGATTAACTTCTTTCTCATGCAAATTCTCCTGGTTGGTCGTATTGCGAAGGACTTGGGGGCTCGTTCGGGCGATCGGGGCGTCGTCAGGCCGTGCCGAGCGACTTTCTCGTCGCCGCGGCCTGCGATGTGCGCGAGACGCTGCCGAATGCGTCGGATGCGTCGGATGCGAACGCGTCGGACGGCGCGGGTTGCGCGAACGCCTGGCGCATGTCGCGTTCGCGCCGACGTTCGCGGCTCAGCATCATCTGGTTGACGACGATCACGCCGATCGTGACGGCGGTGATGAAAAGCGTCGCTAGCGCGTTCATTTCGGGATTGAGGCCGAGGCGCACGCGCGAGAACACGACGAGCGGCAGCGTCGTCGAGCCGGGGCCGGACAGGAACGCGGACAGCACGAGATCGTCGATCGACAGCGTGAACGACAGCAGCCACCCGGACAGCAGCGCCTGAGAGATCAGCGGCAGCGTGATCACGAAGAACACCTTGAGCGGCGTCGCGCCGAGGTCGAGCGCCGCTTCTTCGAGCGACTTGTTCAGTTCCTTCACGCGCGACTGCACGATGATCGCGACGTACGACACGCACAGCATCACGTGGCCGATCCAGATCGTCACCATCCCGCGGCCCTTCGGCCAGCCGACCATCTGCTCGAGCGCGACGAACAGCAGCAGCAGCGAGATCCCCTGGATCACCTCGGGAATCACGAGCGGCGCGTTGATCATTCCGGTGTATAGCGTGAAGCCGCGGAACCGGCCGAAGCGCGCGAGCACGAAGCCCGCCCACGTGCCGATGAACACTGACGCGCATGCGGTCAGCAGACCGATCTTCAGCGACAGCCATGCGCTCGTCAGCAACTCGTCGTCCTGCAGGAGCGCCGCGTACCACTTCAGCGAGAAGCCGGACCAGACGGTGACGAGCTTCGATTCGTTGAACGAATAGACGACGAGGCTGATGATCGGGATGTACAGAAACAGGAAGCCGAGCGTCAGCACGCCGGCGGAAAGCGGCTTGTTGGGCTTGATCATTTCGCGTCCCCCAGCTCCTTCACTTGGTAGTACTGGAACACGGCCATCGGCACGAGGAGCAGCAACACCATCGCGACCGTCACCGCGGAGGCCATCGGCCAGTCCATGTTGTTGAAGAACTCATCCCACATCACGCGGCCGATCATCAGCGTGTCGGCGCCGCCGAGCAGCTCCGGAATCACATACTCGCCGACGGCCGGAATGAACACGAGCAGGCTGCCCGCGATGATTCCGTTCTTCGACAGCGGCAGCGTGATCCGCGTGAACGCGACCCACGGCTTCGCGCCGAGGTCGTACGCGGCTTCGAGCAGCGTCAGGTCCATCTTCACGAGGTGCGCGTAGAGCGGCATCACCATGAACGGCAGATACGAATAGACCATTCCGATGTAGACGCCCGCGTCGGTGTGATAGAGGCGCAGCGGGGAATGGATCAGGCCGAGTGCGATCAGCGCGTGGTTGAGGAGCCCGTCGTCTTTCAGGATGCCGATCCATGCGTAGACGCGGATCAGGAACGACGTCCAGAACGGCAGCATCACGCCCATCATCAGCAGGTTGCGCGTCGCAGGCGCGGAACGCGCGATGTAGTACGCCATCGGATAGCCGATCAGCAGGCACAGCAGCGTCGATACCGCGGCCATCTTCAGCGAGCTGACGTATGTCGCGACATAGAGGCTGTCCTGAAGCAGGAACGCGTAATGGCCGAACTGCAGCGCGAACTGCACCGCGCCGTCCTTGATGCTCATCAGCGCCGTGTACGGCGGGATGCCCATCACCTGGTCGGCGAAGCTGATCTTCAGCACGAGCACGAACGGCAGTGCGAAGAACAGCATGAGCCACAGGAACGGCACGCCGATCGCGACGCTGCGGCCGGACGGCGTGAAGCCCGCCGCGATGCGGGCGAGGCGCGCGCGCACGGGCGACGCGCTTCGGACGGCGGACGAAGCCGCCGCGAGCGAGGAAGTGGGAGAGGTTCTCATTGCGTCAGCACCACGCCGCTTGCGGGCGACCAGGAGACGAACACGTCGTCGTTGTAGGCGGGCGCACCTTCCTGCATCAGGTGCGAGCTCGAGAGATTCGACACGACGGTCTTGCCGCTCGGCAGGCGCACGTGGTACAGCGAATAGCTGCCCATGTACGCGACGTCGGTGACGACGCCGCGCGCCCAGTTGTGCGGTGCGCTCGGGCGCTCGCGCGACACGCGCACGCGCTCCGGCCGAACCGAGATGCCGACCGGCATGCCGAGCGGCCCCGTGACGCCGTGGCTCACGTACATGCGCGCTTCCAGGTCCTCGCTTTCGACGAAGATGTGATCGGGCTCGTCCTCGACGACGACGCCTTCGAAAAGATTCGTCGAGCCGATGAACTCGGCCGAGAAGCGGCTGTTCGGAAATTCGTAGACCGCGCTCGGCGTGCCGATCTGCACGATCCGTCCTTCGCTCATCACCGCGAGGCGGCTCGCCATCGTCATCGCTTCCTCCTGGTCGTGCGTGACCATCACGCAGGTCACGTCGACCTTCTCGATGATGCTGACGAGCTCGAGCTGCGTCTTCTGGCGGATCTTCTTGTCGAGCGCGGACATCGGCTCGTCGAGCAGCAGGAGCTTCGGCCGCTTGACGAGCGAGCGCGCGAGCGCGACGCGCTGCTGCTGGCCGCCCGACAACTGATGCGGCTTGCGCTGCGCGTAGCGGCTCATTTGCACGAGGTTCAGTGCATCGGCGACGCGCTCGCGGATCTCGTGCTTCGGCGTGCCTTCCTGTTTCAGGCCGAACGCGACGTTCGCTTCCACCGTCATGTGCGGGAACAGCGCATACGACTGGAACATCATGTTGACGGGCCGGCGGTACGGCGGCAGCGTCGCGAGATCCTCGCCGTCGACGAAGATGCGGCCGGACGTGGCCGTCTCGAGTCCGGCAAGCATTCGCAGCAGCGTGGACTTGCCGCAGCCGGAGCTGCCGAGCAGCGCGAACAGTTCGTTTTTCGCGATCGACAGATTGACGTTGTCGACGGCGGTGCTGTCGCCGAATTTCTTCACGACGTTCTCGATGCGGACGAACTCGTCCATTCTGGCCGGCTTGCCGGCCGAGGGGCGCGCCAGTTGCGCGGTGTCGATTGAAGGCGTCGATTTCATGAGGTAGCCATCCTTCGTTGGGATCGCAGGCATGAGCGCTCCCACGCGATGCGCACGATGCGAATCGCGAAGGAACTGCGACCGGGAATCAAGGCGTCGCGCGCTTCAGGTCGAACGCGCTGACGTCGGACTGCGTGCTTCGGGCGGGCAGCGATCGAGCGACTGCTGCGCGCGGCTATCGTTCGTGATCAGTGTCCCGTCTTCAACTGCGCCCACAGGCGGTTTTCGAGACGCAGGATGTCGGCGGGCATCGGCCGCATCAGCGTCATCTTCTTCAGCACGTCGTCGGGCGGATAGACGGTCGGGTCCTGCGCGACGGCCGGCACGACGAACTGGCGCGCCGCGCGGTTCGCGGTCGGATAGAACACTTCGTTCGTGATCGCCGCGTTGACCTTCGGATCCTCGATGTAGTTGATCCACTTCAGCGCGGCTTCCGCGTGCGGCGCGTCCTTCGGGATCACCATCACGTCGAACCACAGCAGGCCGCCTTCCTTCGGATTCGAGAACTTGATGTCGTACGAGCGCTTCGCTTCGGCCGAGCGGCGGTGCGCGATGCCGACGTCGCCCGACCAGCCGAGCGCGACGCACACGTCGTTGTTCGCGAGATCGTTGATGTAGCCGGACGAATTGAATTGCGTGATGTACGGGCGGACTTTCTTCAGCACATCGAAAGCAGCCTGGTAATCGGCCGGGTTCGTGCTGTTCGGATTCTTGCCCATGTATTGCAGCGTCGCGGCGAACACGTCGACCGCCTGATCGAGGAACGACACGCCGCAGCCCTTCAGCTTCGACAGGTTCGCCGGATCGAGCACGAGCGCCCAGCTGTCGACGGGCGCGTTGTCGCCGAGCGCCTTCTTCACCGCCTGCACGTTGTAGCCGATGCCGTCGGTGCCGAACGCCCACGGCACGCCGTACTGGTTGCCTGGATCCGCATCGGCGATCATCTTCATCAGCGTCGGATCGAGATTCGACAGATTCGGGAGCTTCGACTTGTCGAGCTTCTGATAGACGCCCGCCTGAATCTGCTTGGCCATGTAGTTCGACGTCGGCACGACGATGTCGTAGCCGGAGCTGCCCGCGAGCAGCTTTGCCTGCAGTGTGTCGTCGCTGTCGTAGTTGTCGTATTTGACGTGGACGCCCGTTTGCTTCTCGAAGTTCGGGATCGTGTCCTTCGCGATGTAGTCGGACCAGTTGTAGACGTTCAGCTCGGCGCCGATGGCCTGCGCAGCCGGAACGGACAGTGCCGAGGCGCCGGCGAGCGCGACGAACGCAGCGCGCGCGATCGCATGACGAAGATGGCTCACACTCATGTTGTTCCCCTGATGATGAAGGTGGGAGAGCGTCGCGCGAGCGCCGCCCGCCCGATTGGCAATGCCGTTAGGAAAGACCCAGTTGCTGCGCGGTCGCATCGATCGCTTGCTTCGCCTTCTCGACGATCTCGTCGATCTCCGCTTTCGAGATCACGAGCGGCGGCGACAGCAGCATCCGGTCGCCCGTCGCGCGCATCACCAGGTTGCCGTTGAAGCAGTAGTCGCGGCAGATCGTGCCGACCTCGCCGCCGTTCTCGAAGCT
>NZ_LOWC01000002.1:0-137496 GCF_001522845.1 Burkholderia sp. BDU5
ACGCCGGCTTGCCGCCCCCGCCAACATGCGGACATTTCATTTGCTACAAAACCGGACATTTCTATTTGTCCGCGACATACCTTTGAGACATACCTTCGAGCATCGGCGTGCGTCGTGCGGTGCCGGGCCGCGTCCCGGTAGCGCTTGCGATCAGCGCTCGAGCAGGTGCAGCTTGTCCTGCACGTCCTTCCACTCGTCGGCGTCGGCGGGCGCGGGCTTCGTCTTCGTGATCGACGGCCAGACCTTCGCGAGGTCGGCGTTCAGTTCGGTGAACTGCTGCTGGTCGCCCGGCACGTCTTCTTCCGCGTAGATTGCGTTGGTCGGGCATTCAGCGACGCACACCGCGCAGTCGATGCACTCGTCCGGATCGATCGCGAGGAAGTTCGGGCCTTCACGGAAGCAGTCCACAGGGCATACATCGACGCAATCCGTGTATTTGCACTTGATGCACGCTTCAGTCACAACGTGGGTCATTCAAAACGCTCCTGCGGCGGTATCTAGGTATGTATGGGGCGGCGAGTGGCGCCAAAAGCGGCATTGTAACTGATGCGTCAAACCCGCATCGCGCGCTCGACTTTCCCGCTTATACCGTTTCGTGATTAGTTTATGGCGGATCGCGCGGTGTGCCGGGCGTTTCGGCACGGATTCGCGCCGCATTCGGGTAACATGCGTCAACCCGGCGGGCGCGCAGGGCGCGCAAACGCTCGGGCTCCGTCTCGATTTTGGCAGTCTGGAATCATGATCATCACTTCGCTGCTCGATACCGATCTGTACAAATTCACGATGATGCAGGTCGTCCTGCATCATTTTCCCGCCGCAAGCGTCGAATACCGGTTCAAGTGCCGGACGTCCGGCGTCGACCTCGTTCCGTACATCGACGAGATCCGCGCCGAGGTCCGCTCGCTGTGCGAGCTGCGCTTCACCGACCCCGAGCTCGACTACCTGCGCCGGCTGCGCTTCATCAAGAGCGATTTCGTCGATTTCCTCGCGCTCTTTCATCTGAACGAGAAGTACATCTCGATCGCGCCGTCGCCGAAGGGCGGCGGCGAAATCGACATCGAGATCAAGGGGCCGTGGCTGCATACGATCCTCTTCGAGATCCCGGTGCTCGCGATCGTCAACGAGGTGTACTTCCGCAACACACAGCGCAGCCCGGACTACCGCGAAGGGCGCGATCGGCTGCGTGAGAAGATCCAGCGGCTCGGCGCGAAACCCGAATTTGCCGACTGCAAGATCGCCGACTACGGCACGCGCCGCCGCTTCTCGAAGGTCTGGCACGAGGAAGTGCTGCGCACGCTGCGGGACGGGCTCGGTGCGCAATTCGCCGGCACGAGCAACGTCTATTACGCGATGACGCACGAGATCACGCCGCTTGGCACGATGGCGCACGAGTATCTGCAGGCGTGCCAGGCGCTCGGCCCGCGGCTGCGCGATTCGCAGACATACGGTTTGGAGATGTGGGCGAAGGAATACCGCGGCGACCTCGGGATCGCGCTGTCCGACGTCTACGGGATGGACGCGTTCCTGAACGACTTCGACATGTACTTCTGCAAGCTCTTCGACGGCGCGCGCCACGACTCGGGCGATCCGTTCGAGTGGGGCGAGCGGCTCGTCAAGCATTACGAGGCGAACCGCTGCGATCCGCGCACGAAGGTGCTCGTGTTCTCCGACGCGCTCGACGTCCCGAAGGTCATGCAGCTGTACGAACGATTTCGCGGCCGCTGCAAGCTCGCGTTCGGCGTCGGCACGAACCTGACCAACGATCTCGGCTACCAGCCGCTGCAGATCGTCATCAAGATGGTGCGCTGCAACGGTCAGCCGGTCGCGAAGCTGTCCGATTCGCCGGGCAAGAGCATGTGCGACGACAAGGCGTATCTCGCGTATCTGCGCCAGGTGTTCGGGATTACGCAGCCGCCCGACGACGACGCGGGCAAGTGACGCCGCCGCGCGGCGGCGCGCGAGCGCGGCCGCATCGACATCGGGACGGAACGCACGCAGGCCGCGCGGGCCGTCCCCGGCCTGCATTTTTCGTATCCGCCGCCACGGGCGCGCGCCGCATCGGCCGGTATAATCGGGCCGGTATCGAAGGCCATCGTCACGAGGACCGTCCATGGACACATCGGCTGCCCGCCGCAACATCCTCGCGCGCGTCCGCGCGGCGCAGGGCCGTCCGGCCGAGCTGGCCGAGGTGGAGCGCGAGCATGCGGCCGATTACGTCGCGCGCCATCCGGCGGGGCCGCGCCCGCCGCTCGAGGGCGATCTCGTCGCCCGCTTCGTCGACGAGGCGCTGCGGCTCGCGACGACTGCCGACACCGTCGCGTCGATGCATGACGCGCCCGCCGCGGCGGCCGCTTATCTGCGCCGGATGGGGCTCGGCACGCAAGCGATCGCGTGGCCGGCGCTCGACGGGCTCGACTGGGCGGGCGCGGGGCTCGCGGTCGAATTCCGCAAGCCGGTCGACGGCGATCGCGTCGGCATCACCGGCTGTTTTTGCGCGACGGCGGAAACCGGTTCGCTGGTTCTGCTGTCTAGTCCGAAGACGTGTTCGTCCGCCGCGCTGCTGCCGGAAACCCATATTGCGCTCGTGCCCGCGTCGCGGATCGTCGCGGGGCACGAGGATGCGTTCGCGCTGATCCGCGCAGAGCGCGGCGTATTGCCGCGCGCGGTGAACTTCGTGTCGGGGCCGTCGCGCACCGGCGACATCGAGCAGACGATCGTGCTCGGCGCGCACGGCCCGTATCGCGTGCACGCGATCGTCGTGCGCGACGCGTGACGCCGTCGCCGCCTTTGCCGCCGTTGCGTCACGCGCCGTATTCCACCCGTATTTCAAGAGGAAATCACATGAAACGACATGCCGCCTGGGCGGGCATGGCGCTGGGAGGCGCGTTAGGCGCCGCTCCCGCGCTCGCATCGGCCGCAACGCTCGACGGTGCCGCGCTTTCCGCGTTCTGGGCGATCCCGTTCGCGGGCATCCTGTTGTCGATCGCGCTCTTCCCGCTGATCGCGCCGGTGTTCTGGCATCACCATTTCGGCAAGATCGCCGCGGCCTGGGCGGTCGCGTTCCTGATCCCGTTCGCCGCGACGTTCGGCTTCGGCACCGCGTTCGGCACATTGATGCACGCGCTCTTCGAGGAGTACATCCCGTTCATCGTGCTGCTGACGTCGCTCTATACGGTCGCGGGGGGCATCTGCGTGCGCGGCAACCTGCACGGCACGCCGAAGCTCAACACCGGCATCCTCGCGCTCGGCACCGTGCTCGCGAGCGTGATGGGCACGACGGGCGCCGCGATGCTGCTGATTCGGCCGCTCCTGCGTGCGAACGACAACCGCAAGCACGTCGTGCATGTGGTCGTGTTCTTCATCTTTCTCGTCGCGAACGCGGGCGGCTCGCTGTCGCCGCTCGGCGATCCGCCGCTCTTCCTCGGCTTCCTGAACGGCGTCGATTTCTTCTGGACGACGACCCATCTCGCGCTGCCGATGCTCTTCATCTGCGGAATCCTGCTCACGCTCTTCTTCGTGGTCGATACGTACTTCTATCGAAAGGGCGGCGAGGAGAGGAAGCCGTTCCTCGATCCGACACCTGATTCGCACGGCGTGTCGATCGAGGGCAAGATCAACTTCGTGCTGCTCGGCGCAGTGATCGCGCTCGTGCTGATGAGCGGCCTCTGGAAGCCCGGCGTCACGTTCGACTTGTTCGGCACGCACGTGGCGCTGCAAAACGCGGTGCGCGACGTCGCGCTCGCCGTCGTCGCGCTTGTATCGCTCGCGATCACGCCGCGCTCGGCGCGCGAGGGCAACGCGTTCAACTGGGCGCCGATCGAGGAGGTCGCGAAGCTGTTCGCGGGCATCTTCGTGACGATCGCGCCGGTGATCGTGATCCTGCGCGCGGGCGGCGACGGCGTGTTCGCGCCGATCGTCCATCTCGTCACGGATGCCGACGGCAAGCCGATCGACGCGATGTATTTCTGGGCGACGGGCGTGCTGTCGTCGTTCCTCGACAATGCGCCGACCTATCTCGTGTTCTTCAATCTCGCGGGCGGCGACGCGCAGGCGCTGATGACGACCGGCGCGACGACGCTCGCGGCGATCTCGGCGGGCGCCGTGTTCATGGGCGCGAACAGCTACATCGGCAACGCGCCGAATTTCATGGTGAAGGCGATCGCCGAGTCGCGCGGCGTGAGGATGCCGAGCTTCTTCGCGTACCTCGGTTGGGCGCTCGCGATCCTCGTGCCGGTGTTCTTGCTGACGACGTGGGTGTTCTTCAGCGGTCAGGCAGGGTGACGATAACGGCCGCGAGGGCGGCGGGCGGCGCGATGCGCGCGTTCGCCGCCCGCGCGGCATGACGGAGACGGCAATGCAGAAAATCCTGGTCGCGCGCTCGATCTTTCCGGACGTGATCGAGCGGCTCAAGCAGTATTTCGACGTCGACTGGAACGACGTCGACGCGCTCCCACCCGACGCGCTCAAGGCGCGTCTTTCGGACAAGGACGGCGCGCTGACGGCGGGCGACGTGATCGACGCGTCGGTGCTCGCGGCCGCGCCGCGGCTGCGCGTCGTGTCGAACATGGCGGTCGGCTATAACAATTTCGACATCGGCGCGTTCAACGCCGCGCACGTGCTCGGCACCAACACGCCCGACGTGCTGAACGAGACGACGGCCGACTTCGGCTGGGCGCTGATGATGGCGGCCGCGCGGCGGATCGCCGAATCCGAGCACTGGCTGCGCGCGGGCCAATGGCGCAAGTGGTCGTACGACGGCTTCCTCGGCGCGGACATCCACGGCGCGACGCTCGGCGTGATCGGCATGGGCCGCATCGGCCAGGCAATCGCACGCCGCGCGCGCGGCTTCGACATGCGCGTGATCTACCACAACCGCTCGCGCGTCGCGCCCGAGATCGAGGCGGAGCTGAACGCCGAGTACGTGTCGAAGGCGGCGCTCCTCGCGCAGGCCGATCACGTCGTGCTCGTGCTGCCGTACTCGGCCGAGAGCCGCCATACGATCGGCGCGGCCGAGCTCGCGCTGATGAAGCCGACCGCGACGCTCACGAACATCGCGCGCGGCGGCATCGTCGACGACGCGGCGCTCGCCGACGCGCTGCGCGACAAGCGGATCGCCGCAGCCGGCCTCGACGTGTTCGAAGGCGAGCCGGGCGTGCATCCGGCGTTGCTCGAGGTGCCGAACGTCGTGCTGACGCCGCACATTGCGAGCGCGAGCGAAGGCACGCGGCGCGCGATGGCGAATCTCGCCGCGGACAATCTGATCGCCGCGTTGGGCGAAGGGCCGCGTGCGGGCCTTCCGCCGAATCCGATCAATCCCGGCGTGTTGGGGAAGGCACGCATATGACCGAAACGCTGTGGTTGGCCGCCGTCGTCGCGCTGGCGGTGGCGCTCGTCGTCGCGCTCGTCGTGCTGTTGCGCGGCGGCTCGCGCGGCGACGGCGTCGAGCGGCTCGCCGAGCAGATCGACGACGCGAACGACGCGCATGCGCACGCGGCCGAGCGCCTCGAGCGCGAACTGCGCACGGAGATCGTCGACGGCGCGCGCCACTCGCGCACCGAGCTCGCCGGCAACTTCGCGCAATTGCAGCAGACGCTCGCCGCGCAGCTCTCGAGTGTCGCGACCGTGCAGAACAACCAGATCGACGGCTTCGCACAGCAGCTCGTGAAGCTCGTCGCGGGCAACACGCAGCAGTTCGACGCGATGCGCGAGACGCTGCAGCGGCAGTCGCAGCTCGCGCGCGATGAGCAGGGCGCGGCGCTGCGGCATTTCGGCGACACGCTCAACCAGCAGTTGACGCAACTGACGGAAGCGAACGATCGACGGATCGGCGAGGTGCGCGCGACGCTCGAGATGCGGCTGAAGGAGATCGAGGCGAACAACGCGGCGAAGCTCGAGGAGATGCGGCGCACCGTCGACGAGAAGCTGCACGCGACGCTCGAGCAGCGTCTCGGCGAATCGTTCAAGCTCGTGTCGGATCGCCTCGAGCAGGTGCATCGCGGGCTCGGCGAGATGCAGACGCTCGCGGCGGGCGTCGGCGACCTGAAGAAGGTGCTGACGAACGTGAAGACGCGCGGCACCTGGGGCGAAGTGCAGCTCGAGGCGCTGCTCGAGCAGATGCTGACGCCGGATCAATACGCGAAGAACGTCGCAACGGTGCCGAAGAGCAGCGAGCGCGTCGAGTTCGCGATCCGCCTGCCGGGGCGGCACGGCGCGAACGAGACGGGCGGCGCGCAGCCGGTTTGGCTGCCGATCGATGCCAAATTCCCGCGCGAGGACTACGAGCGCCTGATCGACGCGCAGGAGCGCGCGGACGTGGCGGCCGTCGAGGAAGCGGCGCGCGCGCTCGAGGCGCGGATTCGCGCGGAGGCGCGCACGATCGCCGAGAAATACGTCGCGCCGCCGCATACGACCGATTTCGCGCTGCTGTTCCTGCCGACCGAAGGGCTCTATGCGGAGATCCTGCGCCGCCCGGGCCTGACCGATCTTTTGCAGCGCGACTATCGCGTGACGATCGCCGGTCCGACGACGCTGACCGCGCTCCTGAACAGCCTGCAGATGGGTTTTCGCACGCTCGCGATCGAGAAGCGATCGAGCGAGGTGTGGCAGGTGCTCGGTGCGGTGAA
Source organism: Burkholderia sp. BDU5 (assembly GCF_001522845.1). Taxonomy (NCBI): domain Bacteria; kingdom Pseudomonadati; phylum Pseudomonadota; class Betaproteobacteria; order Burkholderiales; family Burkholderiaceae; genus Burkholderia; species Burkholderia sp. BDU5. The sequence goes on from NZ_LOWC01000002.1 coordinate 6,624, forward strand.
GACCGAGTTCGGCAAGTTCGGCGACGTGCTCGCGCGGACGAAGTCGCAGCTCGAGACGGTCACGCGCTCGATCGAAGCGGCCGAGCAGCGCACGCGCGTGATGAACCGCAAGCTGAAGGAGGTCGAGGCGCTGCCGGGCGAGGCCGCGAGCGGTCTGTTGGGCGCCGATGGAGCGGAGGCGGACGAGCGCTGAGGTGCGCGTCGCGCGAAAGGCGGACGGATTGCCGAGCGCGCATGCAAAATGAAAAACGGGGCGCCGCGTGCGCCCCGTTTGCTTGGCCGGTTCGATCGAGTGTCGGCGGTTTTGTCCGGCCTCGACCGAGCGGCCCGTCGTTCATCGCCTCGCGCGACGATTGGGCGTCAATGCCAGCCGCCAGCCACGTTACCGTGTGCCGTCCGGCAGCCGCGCCGCGCCTGCGCTAAGCGGCGCCGTTCGCGAGCTGCGCGAGCGCGTCGCCCGTCACGCGCACGACGCGCCAGTCGGACAGCACGTCCGCGCCCATCTTCCGATAGAAGTCGATCGCCGGCTGGTTCCAGTCGAGCACGGTCCACTCGAAGCGCCCGCAGCGGCGCTCGACCGCGATCGCCGCGAGCCGCCGCAGCAGTCGCGTGCCGAGCCCCGTGCCGCGTTGCGACGGCTGCACGTACAGGTCTTCGAGATACAGGCCCCGGCGGCCGATGAACGTCGAATAGTTGTGAAAGTAGAGCGCATAGCCAACGATCGCGCCGCCGTGCACCGCGACGAGCGCCTCGGCCGACGGCCGTGCGCCGAAAAGGGCGTCGGCGAGATCGGTTTCGGTTGCGACGAACAGATGCGTGAGCTTCTCGAACGCCGCGAGCTCGCGCATCAGCGAGAGCATCGCGGAGACGTCGGCGGGCGCTGCCGCGCGGATCGAGATCGTCTCGTTCGCCGTGGCGCTCATGCTTCCTCCGGCGCGTCCGACAGCACGATCTCGATGCCGCCGAAGCGCGATGCGACCCAGTTGTACGCGTGGCACGCAATCCACAGCAGCACGAAGCCGAGGATCGCGTTCAAGAGCAGCGCGCTGAAGATCGTGCTCAGCTCGACGCGCCCGTAGCGCACGAACGCGACGAGAATGCCAAGCAGCACGATCGGCACGCTGAACGTCAGATAGACGAGGATCAGCGCTTTCGCGGTCTGCCCCGGCGCGATCGAAGAGATTTGTTTTTTCATATGCGAGTTGCCCCGTGGAAGTGCTGAGAACGGATTCAGATGGCGCCGTCGAACGGCAGGATGTCGACCGTCGCGCCGGCGTCGACGCGCGCGGCGTCGTGCGCGAGCACGATGAAGCAGTTTGCGTCGCTCAGGCTCTTGAGCGACGCCGAGCTTTGCGAGCCGGCGGGCGTTACGTGCCAGACGCCGCCCGCGTCGCGCGCCGCGTGGCCGCGCAGGTATTCGGTGCGGCCCGCGCGCTTCTTGAGCGGCGCGCTGCAGACGGCCGGATAGCAGGGAAGCGGCTTCGCGTCGGCGCCCATCATCGCGAAGAGCGCGTCTCGCACGATCACGAGGAACGTCGCCGCGACCGCGACCGGATTGCCCGGCAGGCCGAAGAAGAGCGCAGGCCGTCCGTCGCGCCCGCTCGCCCAAATGCGGCCGCAAGCGAGCGGCCGGCCCGGGCGCATCGCGACGCTCGCGAACGTGACGTCGCCGAGCTTGTCGAGCAGCGCGCGCGTGAAATCCGCGTCGCCGACCGACACCCCGCCCGACGTGATCACCGCGTCCGCCTGCGCGGCCGCAGTCTGCAGCACTTGCTCGAGTGCGACGGGATCGTCGCGGACGATGCCGAGATCGATCGTGTCGACGCCGATACGCGCGAGCATCCCGGCTAGCGTCGCGCGGTTGCTGTCGTAGAGACCGCCGTCGCGCAGCGGCTCGCCCGGCACGCGCAGCTCGTCGCCCGTCGAGAAGAACGCGACGCGCACGCGGCGGCGCACCGCGACGTCGGCGATGCCGAGCGATGCGAGCAGGCCGAGATCGGTCGCGCGCACGACGCGGCCGGCGGCGAGCGCGCTCGCGCCGCGTGCGAGGTCTTCGCCCGCGCGCCGGCAGTGGTCGCCGCGCGCGACGGCCGATGCCGGAAAGCGCACGACATCGCCCATCGTTTCGACTTTTTCCTGCGGGATCACGGTGTCGCAGCCCGTGGGCACCTGCGCGCCCGTCATGATCCGCACGCATGCGCGTGGTGCGACGCGCGGGCCGTCGAACGGATGGCCCGCGAGCGCGCGGCCGGCGATCGCGAGCTCGAGCGTGCCGCCGGCGGCCGGTGCGGCGAGCGCCGCACCGTCGAACGCATAGCCGTCCATCGCGGCGTTGTCGTAGGCGGGGATGTCGAACGGCGATGCGACGTCGTCGGCGAGCACGCGGCCGAGCGCATCGCGCAGCACGACGCGCTCGACTTGCGTGACTGGCTCGGCGAAGCGCAACGCGAGCGCGCGCGCTTCGTCGACAGTCAGCGCGACGGCGTTCTCGGACGTGGAGGATGGCGTAGGCGTGGTGTGCGTGGTCATCGATGACGAGGCGCCGCTAGGCGGATTGTATTCGGGGCCGGCGTCCCGGCCGCCGCGCTGTGAAACGCACGCGTCGTGAGCGGCGGGCGGCGCGCGGAACGACGTGCGGCCCGTCATGGACGTTCGAGGCCGGCTAAGTCCCGCAAAGAGTTTGCATTGTAAAACGCCCGCTCGTCGTCAAACGGCACTTCGACCGTCTTGTGGCGTGCGTACCACGCGCGCATCTTGCGCTCGCCGGACGCGAGATACGCGGCGAGATCGTCGGCGAGCGCGGTGTTCACGAGCGCGAAGACCGGCTGCGGAGAGACGTCGCCATGCGCGTCGACGGTCGTCGCGAACGCGATTTCCGCGTGCTGCGCGTCGAGCGCGGCGGCAAGACGCGCGGCGAGATCGGCGGGCAGGAACGGCGAGTCGCACGGCGTGCACAGGACGAGCGGCGTGTCGGCCGCGCGCATGCCGGCGGCGAGCCCGGCGAGCGGGCCGGCGAAGTCCGCATGCGTATCCGCGACGACACGCGCATCAAACGGCGCGCCGAGCGACGCGTACTTATCGAGATGACGATTCGCGCTGATGACGAGCGCGTCCACCTGCGGCGCGAGCCGGCGCAGCACGTGCAGCGCGAGCGGTTTGCCGTGGAGCGGCTGCAGCCCCTTGTCGACGCCGCCCATCCGCGCGCCGCGTCCGCCCGCGAGCAGCAGGCCGGTGATCGTGGAAGAGGGGGCGGCGTGCGGCGGCATCGCGAAAGCGGCGAGCGCGTGAAGCGGGCGGCGCGCCTAGCCGCCGATGTAGGACATTTCGACGCGCTTCGCTTCGCCCGCCGCTTCTTCTCCCGCTTGCGCGCTGCCGCGCAGTTGCGAGTAGCGGTCGGTGCGCGCCTGCCAGACGTGGCCGATCACGGTGGCGATCTGCTCGTCGGTCGCGCCGCCGCGCACGAGACTGCGCAGGTCGTGGCCGGACGATGCGAAGAGGCACAGGTACAGCTTGCCTTCCGTCGACAGCCGCGCGCGCGTGCAGTCGCCGCAGAACGCGCGCGTGACGCTCGAGATCACGCCGATCTCGCCGCTGCCGTCCGCGTAGCCCCAGCGCTGCGCGGTTTCGGACGGTGTGTGCCGTTCGAGCGGCACGAGCGGGAAGTGCTCGGCGACGCGCGCGATCACGTCTGCGGACGGCAGCACCTCGGCCATGTTCCAGCCGTTCGACGTGCCGACGTCCATGTATTCGATGAAGCGAAGTACGACGCCCGTGCCTTTGAAGCGGCGCGCCATCTGCACGATCTCGGCGTCGTTCGTGCCGCGCTTGACGACCATGTTGACCTTCACGGGCGTGAGGCCCGCCGCCCGGGCGGCGAAGATGCCGTCGAGCACGTCGGCGCTTGCGAAGTCGGCGTCGTTCATCCGCTTGAAGAGCGCATCGTCGAGCGCGTCGAGGCTGACCGTCACGCGCGACAGCCCCGCATCCCGCAGGCTTTTCGCCTTGCGCGCGAGGAGCGAGCCGTTGGTCGTGAGCGTAAGGTCGAGCGGCCGGCCCGCGACGGTCGTCATTTGCGCGAGGCGCTCGATCAGGAATTCGATGTTCTTGCGCAAGAGCGGCTCGCCGCCCGTAATGCGGATTTTCTCGACGCCGTGTGCGACGAAAAGCCGCGCGAGACGCTCGATTTCCTCGAGTGTCAGGAGCGCGCTGTGCGGCAGGAACGGATAGTCCTTGCCGAACACGGTGCGCGGCATGCAGTACACGCATCGGAAGTTGCAGCGGTCCGTGACCGAGATGCGCAGGTCGCGCAACGGGCGCGCCAAGGCGTCGCGCAGTGTGCCGCTCGGCGCGAGCAGGGCGCCGGACAGATCGGGCGCTGCGCTGACCGGGGTCACGGGAATGATGCGTCGGGACATGAGCGTTGCAAGATGAGCTAGACCTCCATTCTAGCTGGAAGCGGCAGGCGGGGCCGGGCATGGAAACCCGCAGAATCCGAGCACAGACAAAAAAGCCCGCCTTTTCGGGGCGGGCTTTTTCGTGCGATGGACGACCGAATCAGCGGTGCGTCGTCTCGACTTGCTGCATCGGCGCCGTTTCGACGGGCGGCAGCGGCTTGCGTTCGCGCGGCGCACGGACGGGCGGCGCGATCTGCGCGGCGGCGGCTTGCGCCGCGCGCAGCTTGTCCGTGTCCGTGTTGACCCAGACGAGTCCGGCGGATTCGAGCACCGTTTCGAGGCTCGCGCTCGGGGCTGCTACCGCAGCCGGTGCGACGGCCTCGGCGACGGCCGCCGACGGTGCTTGTGTCTCGGCGACGGTGGCCGGCTCGTGCGCGACGCTTGCCTCGGCAGGGGCGACTGCGGCGGGCGCGGGCTGCGGCTCGACGACTGCCGGGGCCGGCTTGGCGATCGGGGTCGGTGCAACCGCCGGGGCGGTGGCTTCGGACGCTTCCGCGGCAGGCGCTTCGGCCGGCGTGGCTTCAGCGGGAGCAGCGTTGGCCGGAGCGGCTTGCTCGTGCGTGCTTTCGACCGGAGCCGGTTCGGCATGCGTCGCAGCCGGCGCGGCTTCCGCAGGTGCTTCGACGGCACGAGCCGGCGCTGCGGCGATCGGCTCGGCCGAAACGGCAGGCGCTTCGGCGGCCGCTTGCGCCTCGACCTTCACGCCGCGCTCGACGTGAGCGATCGCTTCCGTGGCGACTGCCGCGGCCGCAACCGCCGCCACGCCTGCACCCGCTTGTCCGGCGTGCTGCGGCTCGTGGTCGGCGATTGGCGCGAAGCCTTGCGGCGCTTCGGCTGCGTATGCGGCCGTTTCGGCCGTCGCGCCTTCGCTGGCTTCCGCCGCTTGTGCTGCGCCTGCGGTTTCGTCTTCACGCTCGCGGCGGCCACCGCGGCGACCGCGGCGGCGACGGCGGCGTTCCTCGCCGTCGCGGGCGTTCGAATCCGCTTCGACGCCGGCTTCCGCGCCGGGCGCATGAGCCGGCTGCTCGATCGGCTCCGCGTGGGCGCTTTCGCCGCGGTTCACGGTTTCGAGCGTTGCGACGTGCGGGACCGGCTTGCGGCGCTCGCCGCGTTCACGGCGCTCGCTGCGCGGCGCTTCAGCGGCATCGGCCGTCTCCGCGCGCTCACGCGGCTCACGTTGCTCGCGCGGCTCACGGGTTTCGCGTGCTTCGCGGCCTTCGCGATTGTCCCGGCCGCCGCGTGCTTCACGACCTTCACGACCTTCTCGGGCCTCGCGGCCTTCGCGCGGTTCGCGGGTTTCCTTGGCTTCGCGCTCGGCGCGCGGGGCCTGACCGCGTCCGCCGCCTGCAGCGGCCTGGTCGCGTCCGCCTGCCTGCTGCGCGCCGCCACTGCCGCGACGGTTGCGGTTGCGATCGCCGCCGCGCTCGGCCTTCTCACCGCGCTCACCGCGCTCGCGCGCCGGACGCGCGGCCGGTTCCTTGACAGCGGGCGCCGGTGCGGGCGCCACGGCCGGCTGCATGCCGAACAGGTTCTTCAGCCACTTGACGAAGCCGCCACTTGCCGGCGCGACGGCCACGGGCGCCGCCTCCGGTGCGGGCTGGCGCTGTGGCGCGGGGCTCGGTGCGGGGCGTTCGGGCGTGATGCCCTTGACGGCCGCTTCCTGGCGCGGCTTCGTTTCCTCGGCGCGCTTGCTGTAGCCGGTTTCCGCCTCGAGCTCGCGGGCGGCTTCCTCGGCCATCTTCCACGAGGCGCGCGGATCGTCGAGGCGCGCATCGTCGTGACGCAGGCGCTCGAGCTTGTAGTGCGGCGTATCGAGATGCTTGTTCGGGATCAGCACGACGCCGACCTTGAAGCGCGACTCGATCTTGTTGATTTCCTGACGCTTTTCGTTGAGCAGGAAGGCGGTCACCTCGACGGGCACCTGACAGTGGATCGCCGCGGTGTTCTCCTTCATTGCCTCTTCCTGAATGATCCGCAGCACTTGCAGCGCGGACGATTCGGTGTCGCGGATGTGGCCCGTGCCGTTGCAGCGCGGGCAGGTGACGTGGCTGCCTTCGGACAGCGCCGGGCGCAGGCGCTGGCGCGACAGCTCCATCAGGCCGAAGCGCGAGATCTTGCCCATCTGCACGCGCGCACGGTCGTGCTTGAGCGCGTCCTTCAGACGCTGCTCGACTTCACGCTGGCTCTTCGCCGACTCCATGTCGATGAAGTCGATCACGATGAGGCCGCCCAGGTCGCGCAGACGGAGCTGGCGCGCGACTTCGTCGGCCGCTTCGAGGTTCGTGCGGGTCGCCGTCTCCTCGATGTCCGCGCCCTTCGTCGCGCGCGCCGAGTTCACGTCGATCGCGACGAGCGCCTCGGTGTGATCGATCACGATCGCGCCGCCCGACGGCAGCGGCACCGTGCGCGAGTACGCGGTCTCGATCTGGTGCTCGATCTGGAAGCGCGAGAAGAGGGGGACGTCGTCGTGATAGCGCTTCACCTTGCCGACGTTGTCGGGCATCACGATGTCCATGAATGCGCGGGCCTGATCGTAGATCTCTGTCGTGTCGATCAGGATTTCGCCGATGTCCGGCTGGAAATAGTCCCGGATCGCGCGGATCACGAGGCTCGATTCGAGGTAGATCAGCATCGGCTGGCCGGGATGGCCGCTTTGCGACGCCGCCTCGATCGCGTGCCAGAGCTGCAGCAGGTAGTTCAGGTCCCATTGCAGTTCCTCGGCGCTGCGGCCGATGCCCGCCGTGCGGGCGATCATGCTCATGCCGTCGGGGATCTGAAGCTGCGCCATCGTCTCGCGCAGCTCCTGGCGCTCGTCGCCCTCGATGCGGCGCGACACGCCGCCGCCGCGCGGGTTGTTCGGCATCAGCACGAGGTAGCGGCCGGCGAGCGAGATGAACGTGGTGAGCGCCGCGCCCTTGTTGCCGCGCTCCTCCTTTTCGACCTGGACGATCAGCTCCTGGCCTTCGCGCAGTGCGTCCTGGATGCGCGCGGAGCGCATGTCGACGCCTTCCTTGAAGTACTGGCGGGCGACTTCCTTGAACGGCAGGAAGCCGTGGCGGTCTTCGCCGTAGTTGACGAAGCAGGCTTCGAGCGACGGTTCGATGCGGGTGACGACGCCCTTGTAGATATTGCCTTTGCGTTGTTCGCGTCCGGCGGTTTCGATGTCGATGTCGATGAGCTTCTGCCCATCGACGATGGCGACGCGCAGTTCTTCCTGCTGCGTCGCATTGAACAGCATGCGTTTCATTGAACGACTCCAGGCGGTTCTGTCGGCGGCGCGCTCCGCTTGTCATGCGGAACGCGGGACGACGGCAGGCCGCGCCTTGTTGTGTTGTCACAAGCACGCTGGAGCGGGAACGATGGCGGGAGAATGGCCTGACGAGGCGCGCGCCCATACGACGGGGCGGCGGCCAGAGGGCGCCTGCGAACACGGCTTCAAAGCACACGGCGTCGACACTCCGCGCGCCACTGGGCGCGCTAAGCCTCTGACCGGGCACAGCCGCAGGGCGCGGCGCAAAGTGCGCGCGGCGCCGGATGACGGCATGTACTGCGGCTCGGCCGCAGCGGGGAGTATCGAATCCAGCCCGACTTTCCCGCCTGGGGTGTCCTTCCTTGGTTTTGACGTCGCCAAGTTCCGCGCTATGGCGGAACCACATCGGGCGCACGCCGTTCTATTCGCAACAGGGAGCTGCGTCGGGCTTACATCGCGCCGCGCCGCAGCTTCCTACAAATTCTTTTTGTCCAACATTCCGTTACCGCGGCACGGCTCGGACCGAATCCGCCTGTGGGCGCGATCCCTGCCTGAGCGGGGTGCCGTGCGTGCAACTTGCTGCTTTCATTCATGAGGACGAGCAGCGCGCCCCGGGCGCAAGTAAAATAACAGTTTGCGCTTGCGCCTCGCGCAGTCCGCCCGAAAACCGGCCGATCAGGCCGCTTCGCTACGGAAGGCTGCGCAAAATTATATTCAGTATGAATGAGTTAGGCAAAAAATCCCATAATTCGGTCGCAAGCGGTCAGGTTTCGCTCATCGAGATCGACGACGGCGCCGCCGGTCAGCGCATCGACAACTTCCTCTTGCGTGTCTGCAAAGGCGTGCCGAAGAGTCATATTTACCGGATCCTCCGCAGCGGCGAAGTCCGCGTGAACAAGGGCCGGGTCGACGCGCAATACCGGCTTGCGCACGGCGACGTCGTGCGCGTGCCGCCCGTGCGCGTCGCGGCGGCCGACCTCGCGCGCGCGGCCGGGCCTGGGCCCGTGCCCGCCGCGGAATTCGAGATCCTGTTCGAGGACGACGCGATCATCGCGCTCAACAAGCCGGCGGGCGTCGCCGTGCACGGCGGCAGCGGGGTCGCGTTCGGCGTGATCGAGCAGATGCGTCATGCGCGGCCGCACGCGAAATTCCTGGAACTCGTGCACCGGCTCGACCGCGAGACGTCGGGCATCCTGATGCTCGCGAAGAAGCGTTCGGCGCTCGTCGGACTGCACGAGCAGATCCGCGAAAACCGGATGGACAAGCGCTACTTCGCGTGCGTGCACGGCGAGTGGGCGCCCGACTGGGGCCGCCGCCGCGCGGTGAAGGTGCCTCTGTTCAAGTACTCGACGCCCGACGGCGAGCGGCGCGTGCGGGTTCAGGAAGACGGACTGCCGTCGCATACGGTGTTCAATCTCGTCAACTGCTGGCCGGGCTACGCGCTCGTCGAAGCGGAACTCAAAACGGGGCGGACCCATCAGATTCGCGTGCACCTCGCTCATCTCGGCCTGCCGATCGTCGGCGACGCGAAATACGGCGATTTCGCGCTGAACAAGGCGCTCGCCCGCGCGAACGCGGTGCCGTCGCTCAAGCGGATGTTCCTGCATGCGCACCGGCTGCGCCTCGCGCATCCGCTGACGGGCGAGCCGCTGCAGTTCGACGCGCCGCTGCCCGCCGAGTGCCGGCACTTTCTCGATCAACTCACCGACTTGCGCGATTCCGCGTGACACGCATGGCCCGACAGCAATTTGATCTGATCGTCTTCGACTGGGACGGCACACTGATGGATTCGACCGCGCACATCGCGCAGTCCATCCAGGCCGCGTGCCGCGATCTCGGCTTGCCTGCGCCGTCCGACGAGGCCGCCCGCTACGTGATCGGGCTCGGCCTGCGCGACGCGCTCGCCGTCACCGCGCCGAGCCTCGACCCCGTCGATTATCCGCGGCTCGCCGAGCGCTACCGCTTCCACTATCTCGTCAAGGATCAGCGGATCGAGCTTTTCGCCGGCGTGCGCGAGATGCTCGACGAGCTGCGCGACACCGGTTATCTGCTCGCCGTCGCGACGGGGAAGGGGCGCGTCGGCCTGAACCGCGCGCTCGACCAGGCGAAGCTGACGAGCCTTTTCGACGGCACGCGCTGCGCGGACGAGACCTTTTCGAAGCCGCACCCGGCGATGCTGCAGGAGTTGTCGCGCGAATTAGGGCAGGATCTGGCGCGCACCGTGATGATCGGCGATACGACGCACGACCTGCAGATGGCCGCGAGCGCGGGCGCGGCGGGCGTCGGCGTCGCGTACGGCGCGCATCCGGCCGATGCGCTCGCGGCGCTGTCGCCGCGTTTCGTCGCGCCGGACGTCGCGTCGCTTGCCGGCTGGCTGCGGGAGCACGCATGACAGGCGGCGACGACGCCCGCTTCGTGTGCGCGGCCGACGCGCTCGTCGACGGCGGCGCGGGCGTGCGGCTCGACGCGACGCTGCGCGGCGAGCCCGTCGTCGTGTTCTTCGTTCGCTACGAGGGGCGCGCGTACGGTTACCTGAACCGCTGCGCGCACGTGCCGATGGAACTAGACTGGGCAGAGGGACAGTTCTTCGAATCGTCGGGTTTATACTTGATGTGCGCGACGCACGGCGCGATTTATACGCCGGACACCGGCAAATGCGTCGGCGGCCCGTGCCGCGGCGCGCGGCTGCGCGCCGTTCAGGTCGACGAGCGGGACACGCCCGACGGCCGCGCGGTGTTTTGGCTGCCCGACGGCGAACTGCGCCCGGCCTTCTCTGACCACTGATTTTCACGCATGTCCGATCAAATCAACCCTCCCGATTCGTCATCCCAATCCGCGGCGCGCGCCGCCGCCCGTGAACCGAACTGGGAGCGCGCCGCGCTCGAGCGCATCGCGCTCGCGGCGATCAAGGAGCAGCGCGCGGCGCGGCGCTGGAAGATCTTCTTCCGATTCGCGTTTCTGTTCGTGCTCGCCGCGCTCGTCTTTGCATTTTTCAGCTTGTCCGGCGACGGCGGCAAGCTCGCGAGCGGCCGCCACACGGCGGTCGTGACGATCGACGGCGAGATCGCCGCGAGCACCAACGCGAATGCCGAGGACATCAATTCCGCGCTCGACAGCGCGTTCGAGGATTCAGGCACGGCAGGCGTCGTGCTGCGCATCAACAGCCCGGGCGGCAGCCCGGTGCAGGCGGGCATCGTCTACGACGAGATCCGTCGGCTGCGCAAGAAATATCCGGCGAAGCCGCTCTACGTCGTCGTCACCGACATGTGCGCGTCGGGCGGCTACTACATCGCGTCGGCGGCGGACAAGATCTACGTCGACAAGGCGAGCATCGTCGGCTCGATCGGCGTGCTGATGGACGGCTTCGGCTTCACCGGGCTGATGGGCAAGCTCGGCGTCGATCGGCGCCTGCACACGTCGGGCGAGAACAAGGGCTTCTTCGATCCGTTCTCGCCGGAGACGCCGAAGATGGACGCGCACGCGCAGGAGATGCTCGACGAGATCCACGCGCAGTTCATCAAGGCGGTGAAGGACGGCCGCGGCGCACGGCTGCACGACTCGCCGGACATCTTCTCGGGGCTCTTCTGGACGGGCGCGAAGAGCATCGAGCTCGGCCTCGCCGACGATTACGGGACGACCGACACCGTCGCGCGCGACGTGCTGAAGGCGCCCGACCTCGTCGACTACACGGTCAAGGAAAGCCTGACCAACCGCGTCGCGCGCCGGTTCGGCGCGGCGGTCGGCAGCGCCGCGCTGAAGGCGGCCGTCGCCGGCAGCGAGCTGAAGCTGCGCTGACAGCGCGGCTCGCTCACGCTCAATTCGCGAGCAGCAGGAAAATCGCCGGGCGCTTGTGCAGATCGGGCACAGGCGCTTTTTTCCATGCTCCGGCCGGCCGGCTCGCGATCGTCTCGGTCGGCAGCGTCAGGTCGGCCGCGACGCACACGAGCGTCGACGGCGCGCACGTCGCGACGAGCGTATCGAGCATCGCGTGATTGCGATATGGCGTCTCGATGAATATCTGCGTCTGCCTCGCCTTGCGCGACTGCTGCTCGAGCTCGCGCAGGCGCTTCGCGCGCGCGGCGGCGTCGACGGGCAGGTAGCCGTGAAACGCGAAGCTCTGGCCGTTCAGGCCGGACGCCATCAGCGCGAGCAGGATCGAGCTCGGCCCGACGAGCGGCACGACCTTCACGCCGCGCTCGTGCGCACGCCGCACGAGAAGCGCGCCGGGATCGGCGACGGCCGGGCAGCCGGCTTCCGACACGAGCCCCGCGTCGGCGCCCGCGAGCACCGGCGCGAGCAGCTTGTCGATCTCGCCTGCGGGTGTCTTCACGTTCAGCTCGCGGATCTCGATTTCCTGGATCGGCCGTTCGGCGCCGACTTTCTTCAGGAACGCGCGGGTCGTCTTCGCGTTCTCGCCGATGTAATAGCCGAGCGATGCGGCGCGCGCCTGCACGGCGGCGGGCAGTACGGCCGCCAGCATCGCGGCGTCGCCTTCGCCGAGCGTGTTCGGAATCAGATAGAGGGTGCCTGCCGTCATCGTCCGTCCGCTCCTGTGGCAGCCGGCGCCGGCGCGCCGAAGAGCGGGTAGCCGGCCGCGCGCAGCATCCGCGTGAGCGCGATGAGCGGCAGGCCGACGAGCGCGGTCGGATCGTCGGAATCGATCGCGTCGAGGAGCGCGATGCCGAGCCCTTCCGATTTCGCGCTGCCCGCGACGTCGTACGGCGTCTCCGCGTGCAAATAGGCGTCGAGTTCGGCGTCGGTCAGCGTGCGGAATCGCACGCGCGTCACGATGTCCTCGACTTGCGTCGCGCCGGAGCGGCTGTCGTACAGGCAGAGCGCACTGTGGAATTCGACTTCGCGGCCGCGCATCGCCTGCAACTGCGCGAGCGCGCGCGCGTGCGAGCCCGGCTTGCCGATCTGCAGCCCGTCGAAGGTCGCGACCTGGTCGGAGCCGATCACGAGCGCGCCGTGCGGCGAATTCGCGCGTTCGGCGGCGGCGCGCGCCTTCGCGGCGGCGAGCCGCAGTGCGGTCGCGGACGGCGTTTCGTCCGGCAACGGTGTTTCGTCGACAGCGGGCGTGACGACGTCGAACGGCACGCGCAGGCGTTCGAGGAGCTCGCGCCGGTAGCGCGAGCTGGAGGCGAGAATCAGCCGCGGCGGACTGGAAAGGTTGTCCTGCATGATGGTGTCGGGTGTCGGTCGGTTCGAAAGATCCGGGGTGGAGGGATCGCCGTTGCCGCGCGGCACGCGGGCGCGTCGCGGCGTCGTGTCAGGCGAAGTCTTAAGTGTTTGACTCGAAAAGATAAAACAGGTATGCTCTTGCGCTTTTCATCGGCAGGGGTTTTGCGAGCGCCCAACGCGCCAACGGCGGCGCCGGATGCGTCAGGCATCGGCGCGCGGGACGCGGGGTTGCGCAGGCTGCCTGCACGAACGAGTTGTACCGAGGGTTGATACGGCAGATACGGCAGGAGCGCACATGAACCCGTCCTCAAGCAAGCCCGCGGTTTCGCTCGATCCACACGCGATCGATCTGTTCGAATTTGCACGCAGCGCTCGGCAGGCGGCGGGTGCCGTCCGGCTCTCGCAGTTGCCGCGCATGTTAAACGAAGTGCCGGAGGACGCGCCAGACCGCGACACGGTATTTACCTGGCAGGCGGAGGGCTCGACGCAGCCCGAGCTGCAGGACGACGGCACCGAGGGGGCGCAGCCTTATCTGCGTCTCGCGCTGCATGGCGCCGCGTGGCTCGAGTGCCAGCGCTGCGTGACGCCGTACCAGCAGTCGTTCGATATCGACGTCGTGTACCGGATCGTCGCCACCGAAGAAGAGGCGGACGAATTCCCGCTCGACGAAGATGAAGTCGACGTGATTGTCGGTTCGCGCCAGTTCGATCTCGTGGGCTTGATCGAAGAGGAGTTGCTGCTTTCGCTGCCGCTCGTGCCGAGGCACGATGTCTGTCCGGCGGTGCACGAAAGCCTCGTATCGGGCGCGAGCGGTCCCGCGGCCGATACGGACGATACGTCCGACGAAGCGGCGGGCGAAGGCGGCAGGCCGAATCCATTCGCGGCGCTCGAAGCGCTCAAAAAGGGCGGGGACGGCAACAAACACTAGGCAGTTGGGTTGGGGCGCGGGAAGGCGTGAGGCCGCAGGGCCGGGGTAGCAAGCGCCGGATCGGGCTGTGTTAGAATTCGGAAAATTTTTAGGAGTTAGTCATGGCAGTTCAACAAAACAAGAAGTCGCCGTCGAAGCGCGGCATGCACCGTTCGCACGATTTCCTGACCACCACGCCGCTCGCCGTCGAGCCGAGCACGGGTGAAGTGCATCTGCGTCACCACATCAGCCCGAACGGCTACTATCGCGGCAAGAAAGTCGTCAAGACGAAGAACGACTAAGCGTTTCCGTCTCCGTGGCGCGCGTCTGATGGTCACTCAGGCTTCGCGCGCGACAACCGGTTCGCTTGACACTTTCCTGGCTCAACAAAAAGGCGGCATTCAACTGCCGCTTTTTTGTGCCTGAAATTCGTCGCATTCCATGACTGTAAAGCTCACAATCGATTGCATGGGAGGCGACCACGGCCCGTCCGTGACCGTTCCCGCGGCAGTCAAGTTCGTTCGCTCGCATCCCGACGCGCAATTGATGCTCGTCGGCATCGAAAGCGCGATCCGTGCGCAGCTCAAGAAGTGCAAGGCGCTCGACGAGCCTGCGCTGTCCGTCGTGCCGGCCACCGAAGTGGTCGCGATGGACGACCCCGTCGAAGTGGCGCTGCGCAAGAAGAAGGACTCTTCAATGCGCGTCGCCCTCAATCACGTGAAGGAAGGCGAGGCGCAGGCGTGCATCTCCGCCGGCAACACCGGCGCGCTGATGGCGGTGTCGCGCTACGTGCTGAAGACGCTGCCCGGCATCGAGCGGCCCGCGATCGCGTTCGCGCTGCCGAATCCGACGGGCTACACGATGATGCTCGACCTCGGCGCGAACGTCGACTGCGAGCCGCAGCATCTGCTGCAGTTCGCCGAAATGGGGCACGCGCTCGTCGCGGCGCTCGAGGGCAAGGAGCGGCCGACGATCGGTCTTCTCAACATCGGCGAGGAGATCATCAAGGGGAACGAAACAATCAGGCGCGCGGGCGAGCTATTGCGTGCGAGCACGTTGAATTTCCGCGGCAACGTCGAAGGCAACGACATCTACAAGGGCACCGTCGACGTGATCGTCTGCGATGGCTTCGTTGGCAACGTTGCATTGAAGACGTCCGAGGGCCTCGCGCAGATGCTCGCGGACATCATCAAGGAAGAGTTCAGCCGCTCGCTGCTGTCGAAGCTGATGGCGCTCCTCGCGCTGCCCGTGCTGCTGCGCTTCAAGAAGCGCGTCGATCATCGCCAGTACAACGGCGCGGCGCTGCTCGGGCTGCGCAGCCTCGTCATCAAGAGCCATGGCTCCGCGGACGCGTACGCGTTTGAGTGGGCGATCAAACGCGGGTATGATGCCGTCAAAAATGGTGTGCTGGAGCGCCTTTCGCGAGCGATGGCGGAGAACGCCGCGCCGCTCGGCGAAAGCGGGCGCGACGCGGACGGGGCGGGGCAGGCGAGCCCGTCCGCAGGCCAGCCAGCCGAGCCCTCCGCCGCGCTTTCCTCGAAGACATAATGGCCCAATCGACCCTCTATTCCCGCGTGCTCGGCACGGGTAGCTACCTGCCGCCCGACCGCGTCACGAATCAAGACCTTGCCGACCGGCTCGCGAAGGACGGCATCGAGACGAGCGACGAGTGGATCGTCGCGCGTACGGGCATTCACGCGCGGCACTTCGCCGCGCCCGACGTCACGACGAGCGATCTCGCGCTCGTCGCGGCGCAGCGCGCGATCGAAGCGGCCGACGTCGATCCTCAGTCGATCGACCTCATCATCGTCGCGACGTCGACCCCCGATTTTGTGTTCCCGAGCACGGCCTGCCTGCTGCAGAACAAGCTCGGCATCAAGAACAACGGCGCCGCGTTCGACGTGCAGGCGGTGTGCGCCGGCTTCGCGTACGCGCTCACCATTGCCGACACGCTCATTCGGGCCGGCCAGCACCGCACGGCGCTCGTCGTCGGCGCGGAGACGTTCTCGCGCATCCTCGATTTCAAGGACCGCACGACCTGCGTGCTGTTCGGCGACGGCGCGGGCGCCGTCGTGCTGTCGGCGTCCGAAGCGCCGGGCATCCTCGGCAGCGCGCTGCACGCGGACGGCAGCTACTCGAATATTCTCTGCACGCCGGGCAACGTGAACCGCGGCGTCGTCGCGGGCAGCGCGTTCCTGCACATGGACGGCCAGGCCGTCTTCAAGCTCGCCGTGAACGTGCTCGAGAAGGTCGCGGTCGAAGCGCTGTCGAAGGCCGATCTTGCGCCGGAACAGGTCGATTGGCTGATTCCGCACCAGGCCAATATCCGTATCATGACAAGCACGTGCCGCAAGCTCGGCCTGCCGCAGGAGCGCATGATCGTCACCGTCGACGAGCACGGCAACACGTCCGCCGCGTCGATCCCGCTCGCACTCGACGTCGCGGTGCGCGACGGCCGCATCAGGCGCGGCCAGCACGTGCTGATCGAAGGCGTCGGTGGCGGCTTCACGTGGGGCGCCTCGGTCTTCCGCTTCTGATCGGCTCTTCTCCGCATCCCATCGGCGCGCACGGTCCGTGCGCGCCGCTCGAATCGATTCAATTGGGGACGATATGAAATTTGCATTCGTTTTTCCGGGCCAGGGCTCGCAATCGGTCGGCATGCTCAATGCATTCGCCGACGTCGCCGTCGTGCGCGAGACGCTCGACGAAGCGTCCGACGCGCTGGGTCAGGACATCGGCAGGCTGATCGCCGACGGCCCGGCTGACGAACTCAATCTGACGACGAATACGCAACCCGTGATGCTGACGGCCGCGTATGCGTGCTACCGCGCGTGGCAGCATGCAGGCGGCGAGCGGCCGTCGATCGTCGCCGGCCACAGCCTCGGCGAATACACGGCGCTCGTCGCCGCCGGCGCGATCGCGTTCCGCGATGCGCTGCCGCTCGTGCGCTTCCGCGCGCAGGCGATGCAGACGGCCGTGCCCGTGGGTGAGGGCGGTATGGCGGCGATTCTCGGCTTGGACGACGACACGGTGCGCGCGGTGTGCGCCGAGGCGTCGGCGGCCGGCGTCGTCGAAGCGGTGAATTTCAATGCGCCCGCGCAGGTCGTGATCGCCGGGACGAAGGTGGGCATCGAGAAAGCCTGCGAGATCGCGAAGGCGAAGGGCGCGAAGCGCGCGCTGCCGCTGCAGGTGTCGGCGCCGTTCCATTCGTCGCTGCTGAAGCCCGCGTCCGACAAACTGCGCGAATACCTCGCGAACGTCGACGTGAAGGCGCCGCAGATTCCCGTCGTCAACAATATCGACGTCGCGGTGGCGTCCGATCCCGCGGCGATCAAGGATGCGCTCGTGCGCCAGGCGGCGGGTCCCGTGCGCTGGGTCGAATGCGTGCAGCACATCGCCGGGCAGGGCGTGACGCACGTGATCGAGTGCGGTCCGGGCAAGGTGCTGGCCGGCCTCACGAAGCGTATCGACGCCAATCTGGTCGGCGCGTCGGTGTTCGATCCGGCGTCGCTCGACGAAGCGCTCAAGCTCGTCGCCGCTTGAATTCAAGTCAAGCGCGCAAGCTTGCCGATTCACCTGAAACACGGAACCACTGCATGGACAAGACTCTCGACAAACAAGTCGCGATCGTCACCGGCGCGTCGCGCGGGATCGGTCGCGCGATCGCGCTCGAGCTCGCACGTCGCGGCGCGACGGTGATCGGCACCGCGACGACCGAAGCCGGTGCCGAGGGCATCTCCGCCGCATTCAAGGAAGCCGGGCTCGAAGGCCGCGGCGCCGTGCTGAACGTCAACGACGCGTCGGCGGTGGACACGCTCGTCGAATCGACGCTCAAGGAGTTCGGTGCGCTGAACGTGCTCGTCAACAACGCCGGCATCACGCAGGATCAGCTCGCGATGCGGATGAAGGACGACGAGTGGGATGCCGTGATCGACACGAACCTGAAGGCGGTGTTCCGTCTGTCGCGTGCGGTGCTGCGCCCGATGATGAAGGCGCGCGGCGGACGCATCGTCAACATCACGTCGGTGGTCGGCTCCGCGGGCAATCCGGGGCAGATCAACTACGCGGCGGCGAAGGCGGGCGTGGCGGGGATGACGCGTGCGCTCGCGCGCGAGATCGGCAGTCGTGGCGTCACCGTGAACTGCGTCGCGCCGGGCTTCATCGACACCGACATGACGAAGGTGCTGCCGGAAGAGCAGCAGACCGCGCTGAAGACGCAGATCCCGCTCGGCCGCCTCGGCAGCCCGGAGGACATTGCACACGCGGTCGCGTTCCTCGCGTCGCCGCAGGCCGGCTACATCACGGGTACGACGCTGCACGTGAACGGCGGCATGTACATGTCGTAACGGAATTCGTTTACCATCCGCGCCGTGCATGCGTAACAGCGCATCGGGCGCTTGTTTGGCGGCAAAGCCGGCGCGCATTTTGGGCAGCATCAAACCTGTTAAAATGCGCGCACTTGTAAATCTGAACTTTCCCTCGGAGGGGTAATGGACAACATCGAACAACGCGTCAAGAAGATCGTCGCCGAACAACTGGGCGTCGCCGAAGCTGAAATCAAGAACGAAGCGTCGTTCGTGAACGACCTCGGCGCAGATTCGCTCGACACGGTCGAGCTGGTGATGGCGCTCGAAGACGAGTTCGGCATGGAAATCCCGGATGAAGAAGCCGAGAAGATCACGACCGTTCAGCAAGCAATCGACTACGCTCGCGCGAACGTCAAGGCGTAACACGCGCGTCGCCTGCAAGTTTTTGCACACGCTGCGCTGGATGCGCGATCGCGTCGGCGTCCTTGCCGGCCGAGCTAACAGCCACAGGGCTCGCAGGGGTGGTTCCTGTGGCCGCTGTGGCTTTTGTTTTTGTCATTCAATGGAAAAGAGGTTACCGTGAGCCGCCGTCGTGTTGTTGTTACAGGCCTTGGGCTGATTTCGCCTGTTGGCAATAATGTTGCCGACGGCTGGGCCAATCTCGTGGCCGGCAAGTCCGGCATCGTCAATATCACGAAGTTCGACGCGACGAACTTCTCGACCCGCTTCGCAGGCGAGGTGAAGGGCTTCAACGTCGAGGACTACATCCCGGCGAAGGAAGCGCGCCACATGGATACGTTCATCCATTACGGGATCGCGGCCGGCATGCAGGCAATGCAGGACAGCGGCTTCGAGGTCACCGACGAGAACGCGGAGCGCGTCGGCGTCGTCGTCGGCTCGGGCATCGGCGGGCTGCCGATGATCGAAGTCACGCAGACCGAGCTGCTCAACCGCGGCCCGCGCCGGATCTCGCCGTTCTTTGTGCCGGCGTCGATCATCAACATGATCTCGGGTCACCTGTCGATCAAGTTCGGCATCAAGGGACCGAATCTCGCGATCGTCACCGCGTGCACGACCGGTCTGCACTGCATCGGCGAGGCGGCGCGCCTCATCGAGTACGGCGACGCCGACGTGATGATCGCGGGCGGTGCGGAAGCGACCGTGTCGCCGCTCGGCATCGGCGGCTTCGCGGCCGCGCGGGCGCTGTCACAGCGCAACGACGATCCGGAGACGGCGAGCCGCCCGTGGGACAAGGACCGCGACGGCTTCGTGCTAGGCGAAGGTGCAGGCGTTATGGTGCTCGAGGAGTATGAGCACGCGAAGGCGCGCGGCGCGAAGATTTACGCCGAGGTCGCGGGCTACGGGATGAGCGGCGACGCCCATCACATGACCGCACCGCTCGAAGACGGCGACGGCGCCCGCCGCTGCATGCTGGCCGCGCTGCGCAACGCCGGCATCGGCGCCGGGCAGGTGAGCTATCTGAACGCGCACGGCACGTCAACGCCGCTCGGCGACGTTGCCGAAACCGTCGCGATCAAGCGTGCGTTCGGTGATCACGCGAAGCGCATCGTCGTCAACTCGACCAAGTCGATGACGGGCCACCTGCTCGGCGGTTCGGGCGGGCTGGAATCGGTGTTCACGGCGCTCGCCGTCCATAACCAGGTGTCGCCGCCGACGATGAACATCTTCAACCAGGACCCCGAGTGCGATCTCGACTATTGCGCGAACGAAGCGCGCGAAATGAAGATCGACGTCGCGCTGAAGAACTCCTTCGGCTTCGGCGGGACTAACGGCACGCTGGTCTTCAAGCGCGTCTGACGCGGGGTCGCTTGACGGAGCCGTTCCAAGCCGCATCGGCAGGCGCGCAGCACGTCGTGCTGCGCGCGTCGGTGTGGCTGCGCGTCGCGTGCACGCTGTTCGTGCCCGCCGTCGGCGCGGCGGTCCACGCCGGCGCCGAGGCGCTCGTCGGCGGTGGCGGGGCGGCGGTGCTTGCCGTGCTGGTCGCCGCGCTCGTCGCGCTGCGTGCACGGGCCGCTTGCGGACGGTGCCAGCCAGCGGCGCTGCGGATCGACGTCGGTGCGGGCATGCTTGCCGCGTTCGGTCGCGACGGGCGGCTGCTCGCGCACGGCCAGATCGCCGGCTGCACGCAATGGAGCGATCTGCTCGTCGTGCTGACGGTGCAAGGCCGCAGCCGGCGCGCGACATCGCTCGTGATCCTAGCGGACGCGGTCGACGCGCCCGTGTTCCGCGCGCTCTGTGCGCTGGGCCGGCGCGCCGCGCGCGGGACGCTCGCGGCGGCATGACCGTTTCCGATCGCAAACGCTCATGAGCGGCTCGAGCGGGAACGTTACAATAACGCTCCGCGTTGCTTCCCTCGTTTACGGATTTGTCAGGTGAGTGAAAAAGAAATCGATCAGGTACTGGTCGAACGCGTACAGAATGGCGACAAGGCGGCGTTCGAACTCCTGGTCGCCAAATACCACCGCAAGATCATCAGGCTGATCTCGCGTCTCGTGCGAGATCCCGCGGAGGTCGAGGACGTGGCCCAGGACGCGTTCATCAAGGCGTATCGCGCGTTGCCGCAGTTTCGCGGCGAGTCGGCGTTCTACACGTGGTTGTACCGGATTGCCGTCAATACGGCGAAGAACTACCTTGCGACCCAGGGCCGCCGGGCGCCCACGTCCACCGACGCGGATGCCGAAGAGGCTGAAACTTTCTCCGACGCCGACCAACTAAGGGATATCAACACGCCGGAATCGATGTTGATGAGCAAGCAGATCGCCCAAACGGTCAACGCCGCGATGGCGTTGCTGCCGGAGGAACTGCGAACGGCCATCACGCTGCGCGAGATCGAAGGTTTGAGCTACGAGGAGATCGCGGAGATGATGGGATGCCCGATCGGCACCGTCCGCTCGCGAATCTTTCGTGCCCGCGAGGCGATCGCGGCAAAATTGCGGCCGCTGCTCGATACGCCGGAGGGTAAGCGCTGGTAAGCGCTCGCGGCGGGTCGGAGCGGGTTGGGGTCTAGTTACGGAGTCGTGTATCACGACGGGGTGTGTGCAAGATGGGGAGCATCATGGGGTCGGTCTCTACGCAGTCGCAGGCGTGCTCGCAACGCGAGCGCGTGTCCGCTCTGGTCGACGGCGAAGCGCCTGAAGGCCTTTCGCTGAAACAGATTCTCGCGGGGCTGGGCGACGCCGAGCGCGCGACGTGGGCGCATTATCACGTGATCGGCGATGCGCTGCGATCCGACGAACTCGCGTTCGAGCCCGCCGAGAGCGGCGCGTTCATGGCCCGCCTCTCGGCGAGCCTCGCGGCCGAGCCGCATCTGCTCGCGCCCGCCGCCGCGCCTGTCGCGCGCCGGCTGCTGGCGCTGCGCCGCCGAGCCGTGCCCGCGTTCGCGGTCGCGGCCGCCGCGGCGACACTGACTTGGATCGTCGTGCCGCAGATGCAGGGCGTCGGCGCGCCGGGCGGCGTCCAGGTCGCGTCGGTGAGCCCCGCGCAGCAAGGCGCGCTGCAACGCGTGACGGCCGCCCAGCCGAGCGCGCAGCCCGCGCTGCAGGACGCAAACATCATTCGCGACGCGAGCCTCGATCAATATCTCGAAGCGCATCAACAGTTCGCGCAGCAGCCCGTCGTGACGGGTTCGATGCCGGTCATTCGCACAGCCGTCACCACGCAAGGCCAATAAACTCGATGCGGACGTTGCAGTTGAATCAAGCCATCCTCGGATGGAGACGGCTGCCGGCGCTTTTGCTGTGCGCGGCAGCGCTGTTGTCCGTCCAATCCGCCGCCTTCGCGCAGCAGCCCGACGACCCCGTGGCCACCCCGCGCTCCGCCGCCGAGTGGCTCGATCGCATCCAGCAGGCCGCGCAGCAGCAGAACTACGAAGGGACGTTCGTCTATCAGCGCGGCGCGTACGTGCAATCGTCGCGAATCGTCCATCTTGCGTCGAAGGGCGACGGCGAATACGAGCGGGTCGAAAGCCTCGACGGCAAGCCGCGCACGCTGCTGCGCCACAACGACGATCTCTATACGTTCGTGCCCGAGCGGCGGCTTTGCGTCGTCGAGCGCCGCCAGAACAAGGATTCGTTCCCCGCGCTGCTTGGCGCGAGCGGCGAGCAGGTCCTGTCGGTCTACGAGCCGAAGTCGCTCGGCCGCGACCGCGTCGCGGGCCTCGACGCGCAGGTCGTCGAGCTCGTGCCGAAGGATGCGTACCGCTTCGCGTACAAGCTGTGGACCGACGCGAAGACGGGGCTTCTGCTGCGTTCGCAGACGCTCGACGCCGACGATCACGTGCTCGAGCAGATCGCATTTTCGCAATTGCAGCTCGGCGCCGCGGCGCCGAGCCAGAAGACTGCGATCGCGGCCGGCATGCGCAATCTCGGCGGCTGGACCGTCGTTCGGCCGCCCGTCGCGCCGATCGACATCGAGGCGCAGGGCTGGCAGATCGCGCCGACCGTCGCGGGCTTCCGAAAGATCCGCGAGGTGCGCCGCCCGATGGCCGCGCGCGACGCGAGTGATCCGCCGATTCCCGTCGATCAGGCCGTCTTCACCGACGGTCTCGCGACGATTTCGGTCTTCATCGAGCCCGCCGAAAAGAACAGCCGCAAGGAAGGGGCGGGCAGCACGGGCGCGACGCACGTGCTCGTCAAGCGCCGCGGCGATTTCTGGATCACCGTTCTTGGCGAGGCGCCGCCCGCGACGTTGCAGCAGTTCGCATCTGCCATAGAATACAAGGCTTCCAAGTAACCCTTCGGCTTCCGACATGATGAAACTCTCGCTGCGCACCTGGCTCGTCGCCGCAGCGGTGGCGGCCTCTGCGCCGTTTGCCGCGCAATCGGCGACGGCGGCTCCGAATGCTACGACCGCGCCCGCCGCAACGGGCGCCGCGCCCGCGCCGCGCGCGGGGTTGCCCGATTTCGCGGACCTCGTCGAGAAAGTCGGCCCGGCGGTCGTCAACATCCGGACCACGGCGAACGTGCCGGCCGATACGCGCGGCGCGCTGCCGCCCGGCCTCGACAACGGTGACATGTCGGAATTCTTTCGCCGCTTCTTCGGCATCCCGCTGCCGCAGCCGCCCGGCGGGCAGAAGAACGCGCCGAGCACGCCCGATGCGCCCGACACGGAGCAGAACCGAGGCGTCGGCTCTGGCTTCATCCTGTCGGCCGACGGCTACGTGATGACGAATGCGCACGTTGTCGACGACGCGGACACGATCTACGTGACGCTCACCGACAAGCGCGAGTTCAAGGCGAAGCTGATCGGTGTCGACGAGCGCACGGACGTCGCGATCGTGAAGATCAGTGCGTCGAACCTGCCGACCGTCGCGATCGGCGATTCGAACAAGGTGCGCGTCGGCGAATGGGTCGTCGCGATCGGTTCGCCGTTCGGCCTCGACAACACGGTGACGGCCGGCATCGTCAGCGCGAAGGGCCGCAACACCGGTGATTACCTGCCGTTCATCCAGACCGACGTCGCCGTCAACCCCGGCAATTCGGGCGGCCCGCTTATCAACATGCAGGGCGAGGTGATCGGCATCAACTCGCAGATCTACAGCCGCACGGGCGGCTTCATGGGCATCTCGTTCGCGATTCCGATCGACGAGGCGATGCGCGTCGCCGACCAGTTGAAGGCGTCGGGCAAGGTGACGCGCGGCCGGATCGCGGTCGCGATCGGCGAGGTGACGAAGGAGGTCGCCGACTCGATCGGCTTGCCGAAGGCGGAGGGCGCGCTGGTGAGCAGCGTCGAGCCGGGCGGTCCCGCGGATCGCGCGGGCCTGCAGCCGGGCGACATCATCCTGAAGTTCAACGGCCGTCCGGTCGAAACGGCGTCGGATCTGCCGCGGATGGTCGGCGACACAAAGCCGGGTGCGAAGGCGACGGTGACGGTATGGCGAAAGGGGCAGTCGCGCGATCTGCCGATCACAATCGCCGAATTCCCGACTGACAAGGCCGCGAAGACCGACAGCCGCCAGGCACCGCAGCAGAAGCCGCGCAGCAACGCACTCGGCCTGACGGTCAGCGACCTGTTGCCCGACCAGTTGAAGACGCTCAAGCTGCGCAACGGCGTGCAGATCGATGCGGTCGACGGCCCGGCCGCACGCGCGGGCCTGCAGCGCGGCGACATCGTGCTGCGCGTAGGCGACGTCGATATCACGAGCGCGAAGCAGTTCGTCGACGTGACGTCGAAGCTCGATCCGCAGCGCGCGGTCGCGGTGCTCGTGCGGCGCGGCGACAACACGCAGTTCATCCCGATCCGGCCGCGCCAGAAGTGAGCTCCACCGCGCGCTTCACGCTGTACGGCCGCGGCTGGTGCCATTTGTGCGACGACATGCGCGACGCGCTCGCGCCCGTCGCGGCCGAATGCTCGGCAGGCGTCGACTACGTCGACATCGACGCGGATCCGGCGCTCGTCGCGCGCTATGACGAGGACGTGCCGGTGCTGCTGCTCGACGGCGTCGAGGTGTGCCGGCATCGCTTCGACGATGCTCGGGTCAGGGCGGCGCTCGCGTGGCGTGGGCGCTGAACGAAAAACGGCGCGCCGCTCGCACCGGCGCAAGCCTGTGGCTTCCCACGGCCGTTGAGCGGCCGAGCCGCGCCGGGTGGGCCACGGCACGCCCGAGCGTCCAAAATGCCGCCCCTGACGGGGCTTTTCGGCTAAAATAGGCCGTTTTTTCACCGACTTACAAGGCGTGCTCCGCAGTCGTCGAGCGCGCCTTTTTCGCTTGATCGGCACTGAATGGATCATATTCGCAATTTCTCGATCATCGCGCACATCGACCACGGCAAGTCGACGCTCGCGGATCGCATCATCCAGCTTTGCGGCGGCTTGTCCGACCGCGAGATGGAAGCGCAGGTGCTCGACTCGATGGATCTCGAGCGCGAGCGCGGCATCACGATCAAGGCGCAGACCGCCGCGCTCACGTATCGCGCGCGCGACGGCAAGGTCTACAATCTGAACCTCATCGACACGCCGGGGCACGTCGACTTCTCGTACGAGGTGAGCCGCTCGCTGTCCGCGTGCGAGGGCGCGCTTCTTGTCGTCGACGCGAGCCAGGGCGTCGAGGCGCAGACGGTCGCGAACTGCTACACGGCGATCGAGCTCGGCGTCGAAGTGGTGCCCGTGCTCAACAAGATCGACCTGCCCGCCGCGAACCCGGAGAGTGCGATCGGGGAGATCGAGGACGTGATCGGCATCGACGCGACCGACGCGGTGCGCTGCAGCGCGAAGACGGGCCTGGGTGTCGAGGACGTGCTCGAGTCGCTGATCGCGAAGGTGCCGCCGCCGAAAGGCGACGCCGACGCGCCGCTGCAGGCGCTCGTCATCGATTCGTGGTTCGACAACTACGTCGGCGTCGTGATGCTCGTGCGGATCGTCAACGGCACGCTGCGTCCGAAGGACAAGATCAAGATGATGGCGACGGGCGCGCAGTATCCCGTCGAGCACGTCGGCGTGTTCACGCCGAAATCGCGCGATCTCGACTCGCTGTCAGCGGGGCAGGTGGGCTTCATCATCGCCGGCATCAAGGAGCTGACGGCCGCAAAGGTGGGCGACACCGTCACGCTTGCGAACAAGCCGGCTCCGGAACCGCTGCCGGGCTTCAAGGAGGTGAAGCCGCAGGTGTTCGCGGGCTTGTATCCCGTCGAGGCGAACCAGTACGACGCGCTGCGCGAGTCGCTCGAGAAGCTGAAGCTCAACGACGCGTCGCTGCAGTACGAGCCGGAAGTGTCGCAGGCGCTCGGCTTCGGCTTTCGCTGCGGCTTCCTCGGCCTCTTGCACATGGAAATCGTGCAGGAGCGGCTCGAGCGCGAGTTCGACATGGATCTCATCACGACCGCGCCGACGGTCGTCTACGAGGTCGTGCAAAGCGACGGCTCGACGATCATGGTAGAAAACCCGGCGAAGATGCCGGAGCCCGCGAGGATCATGGAAATCCGCGAGCCGATCGTCACCGTGAATCTCTACATGCCGCAGGACTACGTCGGCTCGGTGATCACGCTGTGCACGCAAAAGCGCGGCTCGCAGATCAACATGCAGTATCACGGCCGCCAAGTGCAGCTCACGTACGAGATCCCGATGGCCGAGATCGTGCTCGATTTCTTCGACCGCCTGAAGTCGGTGTCGCGCGGCTATGCGTCGATGGACTACGAGTTCAAGGAATACCGCGCGTCCGACGTCGTGAAGGTCGACATGCTGATCAACGGCGACAAGGTCGACGCGCTGTCGGTGATCGTGCATCGCTCGCAGTCGCAGTATCGCGGCCGCGAGGTCGCGGCGAAGATGCGCGAGATCATCCCGCGCCAGATGTACGACGTCGCGATCCAGGCAGCGATCGGTGCGCACATCATCGCGCGCGAGAACATCAAGGCGCTGCGCAAGAACGTGCTCGCGAAGTGCTACGGCGGCGACATCACGCGCAAGAAGAAACTGCTCGAAAAGCAGAAAGAAGGTAAGAAACGGATGAAGCAGGTGGGTTCGGTCGAGATCCCGCAGGAGGCGTTCCTGGCGATCTTGCGAGTCGAAGACAAATAACAGGACTGATCCTTTATGAATTTTGCGCTGATTCTTTTTGTGCTCGTCGTTTTGACGGGCATTGCGTGGGTGTTGGACAAGCTGTTTTTCCTGCCGCAGCGGAAGAAGGCGGCGGACGCGGCGGTCGCCGAGTTCGAGCGCCAGCAGGAGCGGATCGGCGAGCGCTTCGCCGACGAGAACGCGCCGCAGACGCGTGCGCGTCTGCGTGAAGAGAAACTGCGCCAGCCATGGTGGCTCGAATACACCGCGAGCTTCTTCCCGGTGATCCTCGTCGTGTTCGTCGTACGCTCGTTCATCGTCGAGCCGTTCAAGATTCCGTCGGGCTCGATGGTGCCGACGCTCCTCGTCGGCGATTTCATCCTCGTCAACAAGTTCGACTACGGCCTGCGCCTGCCGATCACGAATCAGAAGATCACCGAAGGCCGTCCGCTCCAGCGCGGCGACGTCGTCGTGTTCCGCTATCCGAAGGACGAATCGGTCGATTACATCAAGCGCGTGATCGGCCTGCCGGGCGACACGGTCGCGTATCAGGACAAGAAGCTGACGATCAACGGCCAGCCGGTGCCCGAGGCGCAGCTGCCCGACTACTTCGACGAAGAGCGGATGAACTATGCGAAGCAGTTCGAGGAAACGCTCGGCGCGCGCAAGAACGCGATCCTGAACAATCCGGCGGTGCCGCCGTTCGTGATGGGCGCGGACGATTATCCGTATCGCGACAACTGCCAGTACGACAGCCGCGGCGTCGTCTGCAAGGTGCCGCCCGGCCACTACTTCATGATGGGTGACAACCGCGACAACAGTGCCGACAGCCGCTATTGGGGCTTCGTGCCGGACAAGAACATCGTCGGTCGCGCGTTCTTCATCTGGATGAACTTCAGCGAACTGAAACGCATCGGCTCGTTCAACTAGGCCGTGCTTCGAACGTTGCAACACGCCGCGCGCGGGCTGCGCGGCGTGTTGCCGAATGACTTCAAGAGCCGGCGGCAACACCGCCTCGTCACGCCTTTTCGCGCCCGGCTGCGTTTCCCGGCCGAAGCGGCGCCCGCGTTATACTCCTGTCCATGCCCTTATCCCAGTTGGAAAGCCGGCTGCGCTACGAATTTCGCAATGCGGAATTATTGCGCCAGGCTTTGACCCATCGTAGTCATAGCGCCACGCATAACGAACGGCTCGAGTTTCTCGGCGATTCCGTTCTGAATTGCGCGGTGGCTGCCCTTTTGTTTCAGCGCTTCAGCAAGTTGGACGAGGGCGACTTGTCGCGCGTGCGGGCGAACCTCGTCAAGCAGCAGTCGCTCTACGAAATTGCTCAGGCCCTCAATATCTCCGACGGCTTGCGGCTCGGCGAGGGCGAACTGCGCAGCGGCGGGTTCCGAAGACCGTCGATCCTCGCGGACGCATTCGAAGCCATCATCGGGGCGGTGT
Source organism: Burkholderia sp. BDU5 (assembly GCF_001522845.1). Taxonomy (NCBI): domain Bacteria; kingdom Pseudomonadati; phylum Pseudomonadota; class Betaproteobacteria; order Burkholderiales; family Burkholderiaceae; genus Burkholderia; species Burkholderia sp. BDU5. Next base: position 34,680 of record NZ_LOWC01000002.1, read on the forward strand.
TCCTCGATGGCGGCTTCGAAGCCGCCCAAGGGGTCATCAAGCGGCTCTACATCCCGATTCTCGACCATATCGATCCGCGCACGCTCGGCAAGGACGCGAAGACGCTGCTGCAGGAGTATTTGCAGGGCCACAAGATCGCGCTGCCGACCTATACCGTCGTCGCGACGCATGGTGCGGCGCACAATCAGCAATTCGAAGTCGAATGCACGGTGCCGAAGCTGGACGTGAAGGTGTCCGGCTCCGGCGCGAGCCGCCGCGCGGCCGAGCAGGCCGCCGCGAAGAAGGCGCTCGACGAGGTGCTGGCAGCTGCGCCGATGCTCGCCGCAAAGCCGAAGCGCTCGAAGAGCGCGCGCGGCGCGAAGCATGTGGAGCCGGAGATCGTGCCGGGCGTGAAGGGCGTGCAGGAGGCGCTCGATTTGCGTTCGCCGGATCGCAAGGAACGCGGCGCGAACCGCGTGGCGAGCGAGGAAGCGAAGGGAGCGGACCCGAAAGCCGTCGACGCGAAGCCGGGCGACGCAAGACCGGCCGACGTGAATGCGGCCGAGTCGAAGCCGGAGGATCCGAAGGCCGTCGAAGCGCGCTCCATCGAAGCGAAAGTGCCTGCCGAGTCGAAATCTGCCGAGATGAAAACCGTCGAAGCGAGGTCCGGTGCGCATGCGAGCGCCGCTTCGTCCGACGGGCCCGCGCAGGCTGACGATGCGGCCGCTCGTGCGCCCGCTGCTGCGCCCGTCGCGGTCATCCGCGCGGCGCATGTCGAGCACTCGGCCGACAAGGCCGAGCCGCGCGCGGCAAAGCCGGCCGACAAGCCCGCTTCGGCAGCGGACAAAGCGGACAAGCCCTTGTCGGACAAGGCGCCGGAAAAAGGCCCGGACAAGGCGCAGGCACTGGACAAGACGCAGGTCCAGGAACCCGAGCAGGCGCAGGACAAGTCGTCCGATCCTGTTTCTGCGAAGGCGTCCGACAAGGCGCTGGATAAGCCCGACGCCGCCGCGGGGCTGGCCGACCGGTCGCCGCGCGCCCGCGACGCATCGCTCGCGCCGCCGTCCGCAGCCGAGCCCGATCTGGCCGCCGCGCCCGTGCGCGTCGCCGATGCAGGTCATTGACATCGTCCCAATCGACATCGCGGCCGCGCACGGATGTGCGGCCGCTTCCGAACCCAGCAGCAACCTGATATGAACGCACCCGCTCCCACCGGTTTCCGTTGCGGCATGATCGCGATCGTCGGTCGTCCGAACGTTGGCAAGTCGACGCTGATGAACGCGCTCGTCGGCCAGAAGATCAGCATCACGTCGCGCAAGGCGCAGACGACCCGCCACCGGATCACCGGTATCCGCACGCTCGACGACGCGCAGTACATCTTCGTCGACACGCCCGGCTTCCAGACGCGCCACAGCACGGCGCTCAACCGGTCGCTGAACCGCGCGGTGACGTCGACGCTGACGTCGGTCGACGCGATCCTGTTCGTGATCGAGGCGGGCCGCTTCGGCCCCGACGACCAGAAGGTGCTCGACCTGATTCCGCCCGGCACGCCGACGCTCCTCGTCGCAAACAAGCTCGACCGCGTGTCGGACAAGGACACGCTGTATCCGTTCTTCCAGAAGATGGGCGCGCTGCGTGAGTTCGCGGAGATCGTGCCGCTGTCCGCGAAGCATCCGGAAGACATCCTCCGGCTGACGGACACGATCAAGCCGTATCTGCCGGAAGGCGAGCCGATCTACGGCGAAGACGACCTGACCGACCGCAGCTCGCGTTTCCTCGCGGCCGAGATCCTGCGTGAGAAGGTGTTCCGCTGGACGGGCGACGAGCTGCCGTACACGAGCACCGTCGTCATCGACAAGTTCGAGGAGGAGGGGCGCCTCACGCGCGTGTTCGCGACGATCCTCGTCGAGCGCGATTCGCACAAGGCGATGGTGATCGGCAAGAAGGGCGCGAAGCTCAAGCAGATCAGCACCGAGGCGCGGCAGGACATGGAGAAGCTGTTCGACGGCCCCGTCTATCTCGAGACCTTCGTCAAGGTGAGGAGCGGCTGGGCCGACAACGAAGCGGGGCTGCGCGCCTATGGGTACGAATGACGGAACGTCCGATGTCGGGATGACCGACGAGGTCGACGCCGACCCGCAACCGCCGGCCGCGCAGCCCGTGCCGGCCACCGACAAGCCGCTGCGCAAGCCGCGCCGCGCCGCCGCGCGTACCTCCGAGTTCCGGATCGCCGAGCAGCCGGCGTTCGTGCTGCACAGCCATCCGTATCGCGAGACGAGCCTCGTCGTCGACGTGCTGACGCGCGATCACGGCCGCATCGCGCTCGTCGCGAAGGGCGCGAAGCGCCCGCATTCGGCGCTGCGCGGCGTGCTGCAGACGTTCCAGCCGCTGTCGCTGTCGTGGTCCGGCAAGTCCGAGCTGCGCACGCTGACGGGCGCCGAATGGGTGGGCGGCATGCTGCCCCTCGCGGGCGACGCGCTGTTGTGCGGCTTCTACGTGAACGAGCTGCTCGTCAAGTTCTGCGCGCGCGAGGATCCGCATCCTCCGCTCTTCAAGCACTATCTCGTCACGCTCACGCGCCTCGCGCACGGCGAGCCGCCCGTGCAGGTGTTGCGTTCGTTCGAGCGCGTGCTGCTGCGCGAGACGGGCTATGCGATGTCGCTCAAGCGCACGGTCGCGCGGCGCTCGGTCGAGCCCGACAAGCTCTACGTGTTCGATCCGGAGCGCGGCGTGCGCGACGCGGGCGACGACATACCGTCGCACTGGCCGGTGATCGCGGGCCAGACGTTGCTCGACATGGAAGAGGACGATTACCATCGGGCGCAGACCGTCGCGCAAAGCAAGACGTTGATGCGCTTCCTGCTCAACACCTATCTGGGCGGCACGCCGCTCGCCACGCGTCAGATCCTGATCGACCTGCAAAACCTATGAGCTTCTTCCTGACCTCGCCGACCGCCATCGAACTGGGCGTCAACATCGACCACGTCGCGACGCTGCGCAACGCGCGCGGCACCGCGTATCCGGATCCCGTGCGCGCGGCGCTCGCCGCCGAGGACGCCGGCGCCGACGCGATCACGCTGCATCTGCGCGAAGACCGCCGGCACATCGTCGACGCGGACGTGCGCACGCTGCGTCCGCTCCTGAAGACGCGGATGAACCTCGAATGCGCGGTGACGCCGGAGATGCTCGACATCGCGTGCGAGATCCGTCCGCACGACGCGTGCCTCGTGCCGGAGAAGCGCTCGGAGCTGACGACGGAGGGCGGCCTCGATGTCGTCGCCCATTTCGATGCGGTGCGTGCCGCATGCAAGCAGCTCGCGGACGTCGGCGCGCGCGTGTCGCTCTTCATCGATCCGGACGATGCGCAGATCCGCGCCGCGCACGAGACGGGCGCGCCCGTGATCGAGCTGCACACGGGGCGCTACGCGGACGCGCACGACGAGGCCGAGCAGCACCGCGAGTTCGAGCGGATCGCGGCGAGTGTCGACGCGGGCATCGCGCTCGGGCTGAAGGTGAACGCGGGCCACGGGCTCCACTACACGAACGTGCAGGCGATCGCCGCGCTGCCCGGCATCGCCGAGCTGAACATCGGCCACGCGATCGTCGCGCACGCGGTGTTCGTCGGCTGGGACAACGCGGTGCGCGAGATGAAGGCGATCATGGTCGCGGCGCGCGTCGCCGCGCTGCACGGCGGCCGCTGACGCGCATGGCGATCTACGGCATCGGCACCGACCTCGTTCAGGTGAGCCGCGTCGCCGCCGTGCTCGAGCGCACGGACGGCCGCTTTGCCGAGAAGGTGCTCGGCCCCGACGAGCTGCATGTCTTTCATGCACGGCGCGCGCGCTCGGAGGCGCGCGGCATCGCGTTTCTCGCGACGCGCTTTTCCGCGAAGGAAGCATTTTCGAAGGCGATCGGCCTCGGCATGCACTGGCCGATGACGTGGCGCGCGCTGCAAACGCTCAACAGGCCGAGCGGCGAGCCGTACGTCGTCGCGTCGGGCGAGCTCGCCGCATGGCTCGACGCGCGCCGCATCACCGCGCGCGTGACGGTCAGCGACGAGCGCGACTACGCGGTGACGTTCGTCGTCGCCGAGGCGCCCGACGATGTCGTCGCCGCGCGCTCGGGCGCCGCTTCCTGATCCATTCTCCGCAAGGACGCTGATTCGATGAAACTGACCCCCGGTCCGGTAATGCTCGACGTCGCCGGCACGACGCTCACGCGCGACGACGCGCGCCGTCTCGCGCACCCGCAAACGGGTGGCGTGATCCTGTTCGCGCGCCACTTCGAGAGCCGCGCGCAGCTCGTCGCGCTGACCGACGCGATCCGCTCGATCCGCGACGACATCCTGATCGCGGTCGACCAAGAAGGCGGGCGCGTGCAGCGCTTTCGCACCGACGGCTTCACGGTGCTGCCGGCGATGCGCCGGCTCGGCGAGCTATGGGACAAGGACGTGCTGCACGCGACGAAGGCGGCGACCGCGGTCGGCTACGTGCTCGCGTCCGAGCTGCGTGCGTGCGGCGTCGACATGAGCTTCACGCCCGTGCTCGATCTCGATTACGGCCGCTCGAAGGTGATCGGCGATCGCGCGTTCCATCGCGATCCGCGCGTCGTCGCGCTGCTCGCGAAGAGCCTCAACCACGGGCTCGCGCTCGCCGGAATGGCGAACTGCGGCAAGCATTTTCCCGGCCACGGTCATGCGGAAGCCGACTCGCACGTTGCACTGCCGACCGATGACCGTCCGCTCGACGAGATCCTCGCGAACGACGTCGCGCCGTACGACTGGCTCGGGCTGTCGCTCGCGGCCGTCATTCCGGCGCACGTGATCTACACGCAGGTCGATTCGAAGCCGGCGGGCTTTTCGCGCGTGTGGCTGCAGGACGTGCTGCGCGGCCGGCTGCGCTTTCCGGGCGCGGTGTTCAGCGACGATCTGTCGATGGAGGCGGCGCGCGAAGGCGGCACGCTCGCGCAGGCGGCGCAGGCTGCGCTCGAAGCGGGCTGCGACATGGTGCTGATCTGCAATCAGCCGGACGCCGCGGAACGTGTGCTGGACGAACTGCGTGCGACGACGTCGCGCGAATCGCTGCAGCGGATCAAACAAATGCGGCCGCGCGGCAAGGCGCTCGAGTGGAGCAGGCTGATGCGCGAGCCGCGCTATCTGCGCGCGCAGGAACTCCTGCGCAGCACGTTCGCGTAACGCGGACGGGCGAGGAGGGCGGCGCGCAGCCGCCCTCGCGTCGACGTCAACTGATCTTCATGCGCTGCAGCTTGTTGTAGAGCGTCTTCGGGCTGATGCCGAGGAGCGTCGCCGCGCGGTGGCGTGTGCCGCCGACCGCATCGAGGGTCGCGCGGATCAGCAGATCCTCGACGTCGGCGAGCGGCGTGCCCACGCGCACCTGCACGCTGCTGCCGTTCAGCGCCGTGCCGGGCTGCGGGTATGTGTCGCCCGCGCGCAGCGTCTCGATGAAATCGCCCGACTGGTCGTACGCGAGCCGTATGCGCTCATGCAACTCGCGCACGTTGCCCGGCCAGTCGTATGCGAGGCATTCGCGGACGAAGCCGGGCGCGATGCGCTTGTCGGTGATGTTCAGGCCGGTGGCGCGTGCGTCGCGGTTCAGGTCGTCGACGAATGCCTCGGCAATCCTGATCACGTCGTCATCGCGCTCGCGCAGCGGCGGCAGGCCGATCGAGGCGGCGTCGAGGCGCAGCCACAGATCCTCGCGCAGCGTGCCGTTCGCGACCGCTTCGCGCGCCGGGCGGCGAGTCGTCGCGATCAGCCGGAAGTCGCTCGCGATCTCGGTCGTGCCGCCGATGCGCATGAAGTTCTGCGAATCGAGCGCGCGCAGCAGCGCCTCCTGTAGCGAAAGCGGCAGCGTGGTGATTTCCTCGAGGAACAGCGTGCCGCCGCTTGCCTGCTCGAACAGGCCGGGATCGCGGCGCTCGACGCCCGTGTACGCACCGCGCTCGCGACCGAGCAGCATGCTCTCGATCGCGCGGCCGTTGGTTTCGATGTTGCGCGGCGACTGAACGGCCGCGCGGCAGTCGAACGCGACGAACGGGCCCTTGCGGCGGCGGCTCAGGTCGTGCAGCGTGCGCGCGGCCGTCTCCTTGCCCGTGCCGGGCTCGCCCCACAACAGCACCGCGGTTTCGGTGCGCGCGTTGTGCTCGATCATGTCGTAGGCGTGCTGGATCGCGTCGCTGCGCCCGACGAGCGAGCCGAAGCGGCCGAGGCGGCGCAGCGACGCGCGCAGCGCCTGCACTTCCTCGATCAGTTCGTACGGGCGTGGGATCCGCCCGAGCAGGCTGCGCAGCCGCGGGATGTTGACGGGCTTCAGCAGATAATCCCAGACGCCATGCCGCAACCCCTCGATCGCGCTTTCGACGGTCGCGTTGCCGGTCAGGATGATCACCGGCAGCGAGCCGTTCGGCTGTTGCTGCGGCAGGTTCTGCAGCAAGTCGAAGCCGCTGCCGTCGGGCAGGTTCAAGTCGACGAGGACGACATCGGGAATCGAGCGGGCGAGTGCGCCGCGCGCCTCGGCGAGCGATGTCGCCGTATCGACCGAGAACCCGTCCGCGGCGAGGAGCGCGGTCAGGCCGGATAAGCTATTGGGATCGTCTTCGACAATCAGGGCGTGTGGCATGGTGTGCGCGAGTTGAAAAGCCGGGCCATCGGCCGGACCGGCATACAGCCCCCATTTCGGGATGAGAAATGAATTTTATGCCCCATCGCGCACTTGGCGTACGGTATTTGTTATCGACTATAAAACAGTTACGGATGATACAAATTGAATCCCGTCAGGGTTTCTTCAAAGCATTGTTTATGATGTGGCGCCTTTATGCAATAAGCGGCGTCGAATAAACAAAAAGCGCCCCGAAGGGCGCTTTGTTCGGCCTGCTCGCGCAAACGTTTCTTATGCGCGGCTGCGATACTCGTTCGTACGCGTGTCGATTTCGATCTTGTCGCCGGTATTGCAGAAGAGCGGCACCTGCAGCTCGAAGCCCGTCGAGATCTTCGCGTTCTTCAGCACCTTGCCCGACGACGTATCGCCCTTGACGGCCGGCTCCGTGTACGTGATCTCGCGCACGAGGATCGTCGGCAGTTCGACCGAGATCGCCTTCTCGTTGTAGAACACGACTTCGCACGCCATGCCGTCTTCGAGGTAATTGAGCGCGTCGCCCATCATTTCCGCTTCGACTTCGAACTGGTTGTAGTCGGCGTCCATGAACACGTACATCGGGTCGGCGAAGTACGAGTAGGTCACTTCCTTGCGGTCGAGCACGACGACGTCGAACTTGTCGTCCGCCTTGTAGACCGATTCCTGGCCCGCGTTGGTCAGCAGGTTCTTCAGCTTCATCTTGACGACGGCGGAGTTGCGGCCCGACTTGTTGTATTCGGCCTTCGAGACGACCCATGCGTCGTTGCCGACCATCACGACGTTGCCTACGCGGAGTTCCTGTGCGGTTTTCATAACTAAAACTATCCTGAACGAGAGAAATTTCCTGAGCGTTGCTCAACGGCTAACGGCGCAAGCGGACTCGACCCGGCAGCCTGGGCGACCGCGTGTGCGATCCGCCGTGGCCGGAACTGGCGGCCCCTTTATCCTGGAGCGTCGCGCCGAAAACGACGCGCTTGCGCGCGTCATCCGTTGGATAACCGTTTATTTTAACTGAGTTTTTGCAAAATTCGCCAGATTTCCGGCGAGGTCGCCGACGGTCGCGAGCTCGTCCGCCCAACTCGCCGCGCGCGCGGCGAGCGCCGCGCGGTGCTGCCAGAAGTCGGCCCAATCGGGCGTGCCGGAACCGTTCCAGGCGTGCCAGAAGCGCTCGGTCGCCGCGCGCGTCGCGTGATCGACGCGCGCGGTGAAGTGCGCGAGCGCCGCGTCGAGCTTCGGCAGGTGCGCGTCGTCGGCCTGCGGGTAGATCTGCCAGACGAACGGCCGGCGCGCCCATTGCGCGCGGACGAACGAATCCTCGCCGCGCACGAAGTTCACGTCGCTCGCCCATAGCAGCAGGTCGTAGTCGGGCTGAGCGACGAATGCGAGGCCATGCGCGGCGACGCTGCCGCACTCCGCGTGCGTGCCTGCGTCGAATGCGCCGACGCCGAAGAAGCGCGCGACGCTCGCCGAGATGCGGCCCTCCGGCACCAGCAGCACGATCGGCTCGCGGCCGTCGCGCCATTGCTCGAGCAGCGCGTCGAGCGCCGGATTCTCGTATGCGAAGAGCGACGCGACCGTCGCGTCCGGGCCCGGCATCGGCGCATCCGCGACGTTTTGCCACCACGTGCGGCGTGCGTCGTCGTTCGCTTCGAACGCGAGCCGGCGCGCGTCGAGGTCGCGCTCCTTCAGCACGCCGCCCGTGCCAGGCCCGAGGCCGGGGAAGTAGAACGTCTTCGTCAGCGGATAGCGCGGGTGCGGCGACGGCCGCAGATGGAAGTCGCAGACCCAATCCTCGGCGCTCAGGTATTCGAGATTGATCCATACGGGCGGCCGCGCGCGGCGCGCCATCGCGGCGACGTACGCGCCCGGCAGCTCGCACGCGAACGCCTCGATCACGACGTCGGCGATCTCGAGCGTATCGCCCGCATGCGCGGGCGCGCGCCAGTGCTCGACGACGATGCCGTCGATGGTCTGGCGCGCGGCGTCAGGCCGTGCGGCCGGCTGCAGCCGCGCGAGCGTCGTGAGATCGTCGACGAAGATCCGCACCTGCCAGCCGTGCTCGGCCGCGAGCTGGCGCGCGAGACGCCAGCACACGCCGATGTCGCCGAAGTTGTCGACGACCGCGCAGAAGATATCGCACGCGATCGGGCCCGACACGTCTTGCGGCGGGCGAACGGCGGCGGTGGCGGAAGCGGGCGGCGCGAGCGGGGCGGACGACGTCATCGGAGCTGTGAAAGCAGGGCGAGATGGGAGCAAACCGGAAAGCAAACGGGGCGCGGCAGGGCTGCCGCGGCGATCGCGCCGCGAACGCGCGCGGCGAATGCTCTAAACTGGCGATTCTAAATGACCTTGTTCGCGCGCGCCGCTCGCGCCCGGATTGAGCATGACATCCCCCGACGCACCCGAATCTCCTTTCGAACCCAAGCCGATCCTCGCCCAACTGCCGCACCTGCCGGGCGTCTACCGTTACTACGACACGCAAGGCGCGGTACTGTACGTCGGCAAGGCGCGCGATCTGAAGAAACGCGTGTCGAGCTACTTCACGAAAACGCAGCTATCGCCGCGGATCGCGATGATGGTCACGCGCATCGCGCGCATCGAGACCACGGTCACGCGTTCGGAAGCCGAGGCGCTGCTGCTCGAGAACAACCTGATCAAGGCGCTCGCGCCGCGCTACAACATCCTGTTTCGCGACGACAAGTCGTATCCGTACCTGAAGCTGACGGGCCACACGTTCCCGCGAATGGCGTACTACCGCGGCGCGGTCGACAAGAAGAACCAGTACTTCGGGCCGTTTCCGAGCGCTTGGGCGGTGCGCGATAGCATCCAGATCCTGCAGCGCGTGTTCCAGCTTCGGACCTGCGAGGACTCGGTGTTCAACAATCGCACGCGTCCGTGCCTGCTGCACCAGATCGGCCGCTGCTCGGCGCCGTGCGTCGGCGCGATCGGCGAAGAGGACTACGCGCGCGACGTCGACAACGCGTCGCGCTTCCTGCTCGGCCGGCAAGGCGAGGTGATGGGCGAGCTCGAACGGAAGATGCACGCGTTCGCGGCCGAGCTGAAGTTCGAGCAGGCGGCGCTCGTGCGCAACCAGATGAGCTCGCTCGCGAAGGTGCTGCATCAGCAGGCGATCGACGTCGGCGGCGACAGCGACGTCGACATCCTCGCCGTCGTCGCGCTGGGCGGCCGCGTGTGCGTGAATCTAGCGATGGTGCGCGGCGGGCGGCATCTCGGCGACAAGGCGTATTTCCCGACGCACGTCGAGAGCGCGCTTGCGCTCGCCGGCGAGGCGGGCACGGAAGCGGACATTGACGCGGGCGGGGAAGCGGACGGTGGAGCGCACACCGAAGCGGACGCGCAGGCCCGGCTCGCCGGCGAAACGGCGGCGGCCGCCGAGCGCGCGGGCGGCGGCGCGGCAGCGCATGCCGGCGCGAGCGCGGGCGAGAACATCGACGAAAACACCGAAGGAAGCGCGGAAGCGGACATCGAAGCGGCGAATGCCTTCGAAGCCGCTGCACCGTCCGAAATCGACGACGGCGCCGCGTCGCAGGAAGCCGAGCCCGGCGCCGCGCCGCTCGAAACCGAAGTGCTCGAAGCGTTCATCGCGCAGCACTATCTCGGCAACCGGGTGCCGCCGATTCTCGTCGTGAGCCACGCGCCCGCGAACCGCGAGCTGATCGATCTGCTCATCGAGCAGGTGGGGCACAAGGTAGCGGTCGTGCGGCAGCCGCAGGGTCAAAAGCGCGCGTGGCTCACGATGGCCGAGCAAAACGCGCGCCTCGCCCTCGCGCGGCTGTTGTCCGAGCAGGGCTCGCAGCAGGCGCGCACGCGCTCGCTCGCCGACGTGCTCGGCTACGAGAGCGACGATCTCGCGCTGCTGCGGATCGAATGCTTCGACATCAGCCACACGATGGGCGAGGCGACGCAGGCGTCGTGCGTCGTCTATCACCACCACAAGATGCAGTCGTCCGAGTACCGCCGCTACAACATCACGGGCATCACGCCCGGCGACGACTACGCGGCGATGCGCCAGGTGCTCACGCGCCGCTACGAGAAGATGGTCGAGGAGGCGGCCGCAGAAGCGTCGGCCGACGCGGCAGCCGGCATCGACGGCAACGCGGTGCATGCGGCCGCGTCGGCCGGGGGGCTGCCGAACATCGTGCTGATCGACGGCGGCCGCGGTCAGGTCGAGATCGCTCGGCAGGTGTTCTCCGAGCTCGGGCTCGACATCTCGATGCTCGTCGGCGTCGCGAAAGGCGAGGGGCGCAAGGTCGGGCTCGAGACGCTGATCTTCGCCGACGGCCGCGCGCCGCTCGAGCTCGGCAAGGAGAGCGCCGCGCTGATGCTCGTCGCGCAGATCCGCGACGAGGCGCACCGCTTCGCGATCACCGGCATGCGTGCGAAGCGCGCGAAGACGCGCCAGACGTCGCGGCTCGAAGAGCTCGAAGGCGTCGGCGCGAAACGCCGGCAGCGGCTGCTCGCGCGCTTCGGGGGCTTGCGCGGCGTCGTCGCGGCGAGCGTCGACGAGCTCGCGAGCGTCGACGGCATCTCGCGCGCGCTCGCCGAGCAGATCTACCGACAGCTACACTGAGCGTCGGGCCATCCGCGCCGCCTCGGCCGGCAAGCCGGGCGGCGCGGCCCGCGCCGGGCGCTTCGCTTGTGGCGGCGCGGGTGACGCGGCACAATGGCAAATCCCTCAACCGTGTCGCGTGCCATGCCGTTCAACTTCCCGATTTTCCTGACGTGGGTGCGAATCGTGCTGATTCCGCTCGTCGTCGGCGTGTTCTATTTGCCGGACGCGATGCTGAGCGCCGACCACCGCAATATGGCGGCGGCGGTGATCTTCATTCTCGCCGCGCTGACCGATTGGTTCGACGGCTATCTCGCGCGCAAGTGGAACCAGACGTCGGCGTTCGGCGCGTTTCTCGATCCCGTCGCCGACAAGCTGATGGTGACGGCGGCGCTCCTGATGCTCGTGCAGCTCGCGCGCATCGACGCGGCGATCGCGCTCGTGATCGTCGGCCGCGAAATCGCGATCTCGGCGCTGCGCGAATGGATGGCGCAGATCGGCGCGTCGAAGAGCGTCGCGGTGAATTCGCTCGGCAAGTTCAAGACCGCGTGCCAGATGGTCGCGATTCCGATGCTGCTGTACTACGGGCGGCTGCCGTTCGGCGGCGGCGTCGCGATCGACACGCGCGTATGGGGCGAATGGCTCATGTATCTCGCGGCCGTGCTGACGATCTGGTCGATGCTCTACTACATGAAGCTCGCGTGGCCGCAGATTCGCGAGCGCGGCGGTGCGGCGTGAACGCGTGAAACGCGCGCCCGGATCGCGCGTCGAAGCGGGCGATGACGTGATCGAAGAAAAAGGGTGCGAAAAATGCTTGACACATAAATCCAGTTTCACCATAATCTCCTTTCTCCGCTGCACGGCGACTGACGCAGTGCGGTGGGTGAAGCAAAACGCGGGAGTAGCTCAGTTGGTAGAGCGCAACCTTGCCAAGGTTGAGGTCGCGAGTTCGAGACTCGTCTCCCGCTCCAGATTTGAAGGCAGCGTTTTGCTTGACGTGTTGTTCGGCAAACCTGCAGATGCAGGACGATGCGGGAGTAGCTCAGTTGGTAGAGCGCAACCTTGCCAAGGTTGAGGTCGCGAGTTCGAGACTCGTCTCCCGCTCCAGAACAAGGGGAAGCCGAGCTTCCCTTTTTGTTTGATAGGCCCGACGGCCTTCAATCAAAATCTGTTGATCGTTGCAAGCCGGCCGGTTTCGCGACGTTTGGCAGTCCGCTTACGGCGCGATAGCAAAGCGGTTATGCAGCGGCCTGCAAAGCCGTGTAGGCCGGTTCGACTCCGGCTCGCGCCTCCAAGTAGCAAGAGATAAAGCCCTGATTCGTCAGGGCTTTTCTTTTTTCTGCAAGTTTCCAAAGATGGAAATGGGTCGCCAAGAGTGGTAAAAAGTCGTCTCTAACCACTCAAGAAACACGCGTAACCACGCCTAAGTCGGCTCTTTGGCCGTATAGGCTAGTTCGCATTAGCGCATGGCGACCAAGCGACTACGACCCTCTGGAACGTGGGAATACATCATCCGACGTTCGAAGCTTCTTCCAAAGCCACTTTCCCTGACGTTTCAATCTGAAGAAGAGGGCGATGCGTACGTCGCCCGGCTGGAGCAGCTGCTCGATGCCGGCATTGTGCCGACGGACGTCGTTGAGCAACGCGAAGCGATCGCAACGACGCTCGACGCCGTTCGAGAATACCTGCGACGTGTGTCGGTGCCTGATTCCGACGCCCAGGTGCTAAATACGTTGCTCGGCGGCCGACTCCCCTCGAAAGCGCTCTCTACTGTGGACTACGATTGGGCGGAACGATGGGTGACGGCAATGAAGCGCGAGCATCATTTGTCGCCGTCGACGATTCGCCACAATGTCGGGGCGCTCGCTCGTTGTTTTGATTGGGTAGTGAAGTCAGGTACTCCGATGCTTGCCGTGAATCCGCTGCGGCTGTTGCCGAAGCGCTACGCGACGTATACCGATGATGATCGCGTGGCAGTGGAGGCGCAGGACCGTGCGCCGAAAGAGGATGTGCATCGAGACCGACGGCCAAGTGAGGAAGAGTTGGCCGAGATCCGGCGCATCATGGCAGGGGGAAAGCCCAAGGACCGGGAGCGGGCGCTTGAGTTGCCGTATCGGCCGGCGCTGGTATTCCTGTTCGATCTGGCGATCGAGTCCGCAATGCGGATGCGCGAGATGTACACGCTCGACGTTGCGCAGTTTGACGTCGGCCGCCGGACGGCCGCGCTCGAGCGGACAAAGAATGGTAGCAAGCGTTCAGTGCCGCTCACGACAGTAGCAGTGGCGGCGTTCGAGCGCTACGTCGCGGCCGTGAACGGTCATGACCCGACGATGTGTGGGTTCTCGTTCGAGGGCGGCAGGCTCTTCCCTTGGGTCGATGAGATCGAGGCGGGCATGCGCGCGAAGAACATGCCAGTTCTCCGTCGGAAAGTCCTTGAACGCGTCACCGTGCGGCTGTCGGGCCAGTTCGGCCGACTATTCAACGCGGCCGGCTGCCCTGATCTGGTTTTCCATGATCTGAGGCATGAGGCGACATCTCGGCTGTACGAGCGTACGACGTTGAGCGACGTTCAGATCGCGAAGATCACCGGGCACACGAATCCCAAGGTCTTGATGCGCTACGCAAACCTGCGGGGGAGTGATCTGGCGGAAAGGCTTTGGTGAGCCCCCGGCCGGGCGGCCGGGGTGGCTTTGGAGCGATCACGCGGCCATCGCGGCCGATGCGTCCAGTTCGGGGAGGCGAGGAAGGGGGCGTGCTTTGCGGCCGGGCCGGCGCGGGTCGGTCTGCGAAAGTTGCTTTCGGATCGCCTTGTCGACCCGCGCATCAGTTTCCGGAGACCCGCACCGGATCTGCTCGATTCGCTTCTGCGTTTGCGCCTGCACCTGTTCGCGCAGGTAGGCGACGACATCGTCCTCCAGAAAGACCCATGCTCGGCCGATCTTGGCACCGAGGATGTCGCCGCGATGAACGATGTCCAAGAGCGTAGTCCGGTCGATTTTCAGGAATTCCGCGCATTCGATCAGGTCGAGCGTCCTCACGCATTGCCTCCTCGATTTGCCGTGATGCGATCGCGCCACTGTTCCAGCTCGCGGATGTATTCGGCATGCGTCGGGCGATCCGCGACTGTCAGCCAGCATTCGTGGCTGCTGAAAGCACCGCCACTGATCGCGTGCGTACTCAATTTGCCGGCGCAGATCTGCGTGGCCAGATCGGTAAGGGCGGTGACCAGGTGGTCGACGGTGTCCGCCTGCAACTCCAGGCGAAACTGGACCGCGCGCTTCGGGGGCGTCGTCATCGGCTACCTCCTGCGCGTGCAGCTGCGCGATCAAGCCGCTCGATCTCGGCGAGGATCAGTGCGCCGGCCTTGACCAGTTCGCGTCGACGGTCATCACCAACCTTTGCGCTCCAGCCAGCAGGCAGGATCGCTTGGCCGAACGTGGCGCCATAGCCGGTATCGGTTGCCGGCCAGTCGCGGACGCCGGCGGGCATCGCGTAGAACGCGGCGAGCGATGCGATTTCGCCGCATGCATGCTCGTCGTCGTGTTCTACCGTCCAGCCTTTTTCGGTGATCTGCCGACGGCGCTCGGCACGCACATCGACCACTGCGGCCGTGACGTCGTGCGACGCGTTTATCACGATTCCGCCGTCCTTTCGCATCATCCAGCCGCGCTTGCCCGGCACATAGTCGCCGGACATAATCGCCGGGATCTCTGCCGGGTCCGCCGCCGGCGCGGGGGTGTGAGATTCAAGCGCTTCGGTTGCCGCGAGGATCGGATTGTTCGCGCTCGACCACTCGCCGACATCCACGTCGAGAAACTCGCCGACCGCTTTTGCGAGACGCGTGCCATCCTCTTCCATCTGGTCGCGCTCGTCAATCGTTCGCGACAGATCGCGTTCCGTCGCCCCTTCTAGCGTCTCGTTGGCAGATGCTGTGCGGGCCGTTAAATCCGACTGGCGCATGGCCATGGCCGCTGCGATGGCCAACGGCGCGTTTCCATGGTTGGGCCACGTTTCAGGATCTGCGCCGATGATCGCGGCAACAGCTTTGCGCGTTTCATTCAGGGCATCCCATGCGGTACGGTGCGGGCCAAGCCACTCCACCCGCTCGTCCGTCGGCGCGAGCGCGGGTTTTGTTTTCACCCACTCGGAACAACCCTCACGCACTCGCGGCAGGTCGCCACCGCACACGCAACCGCCTGCCCGTTCGCAATACCCGCTGGGCGCTGCTGCGGGCTGCTCGGCATGGGATGCTGCGAGGAGGTTGCGCGCGAACAGTACGACGCTCAGATCGCTGCCGTGATACTGCGGGTGCGGGTTGAACTCTTTCCCGTACCGGCTTTCTTCGACGCTGAAGTGCGGCTCGGCGATTGAGAGAATCTGCTCGTCCGTCAGCGCATCAGTGTGGATCTTGTCGGTAGTGTTCATTGTTGGTCTCCGGAGGTGAGTGTAGGCAGGGCGCGGCCGAGTTGCATCAGGCCGGTCTCAAGCGTGACGCCGGCAGTGGTTGCCCATGTGCGGGCCTCCTGCGCGGCTTTGTGGCGGGCGAACGAACCGACCTCGTCGGCCATCAGGTCGAGCAGCTCGACGTCGGCCGCGTGCGAGATCTCGACGACCAGGTCGCGGATCGTGGCGCGAAGCGCTTCGATGCGCTCGGCTCTGCCTCGGCGGGCAACCGCCGAGGCATCGTTCACCTGGATAGGTTTGCGACGCGCAAGCGTCGCTTCGTCCTTCTGGATCGCTTTTGCGGGCGCACGCCCGCGCTGTTCGGTCGCGATTGCCTTGCCGTCGACACTCTCGAGCGCAATCGCGGTGCGCTGTTTTCTGTGTTCCCGCTTACGCGACAGCGGACGTTGGGTAGAAAGAGCCGGGCGCGGGGTCATTTCGCGCCTCCGGACGGGAACGGCCATGCAGCAGCGGGGTCGAGGCCGCGACGTTCCGCTGCCGCCGGGAGGGCGCTATCCAAGAGGGCGCGGCCTGACGCGATCCGACGCTTGTCTTCGATGGCCGTCAGTACGTCGGTCACGTCCGGTCGCTTCCCTCTAGCCGACGCAGTCGCAAACTCGGGCTTCCAGTCAGGGTCGGGCATGTCGATGACATCGTTCGCCCACGCGAGAATCCGCTGGAAGGCTACCTGTTCCGATTTCGTGCTGCCGTGGCTGGGGGACTTGATCATCTTGACGAGCTTTGCTGCGCCCGAGCGAATGGCTTGCACGCGCGTCCATACCACAAGGGTTGCCGACGAGATCTTCAGCGGGCCACTCGCAAAGCTGGTGCCGGTGTTGTACTCGACCGAGTAAATCCATGCACCGGGAGCCGGCTGTGCGACGCGAATGTATGCGAGAGGCCCCTTGATCCTTCCGGTCCGCTCGGGGCCGCATAGCGTATCGGCCGGCTCGCAGCACCCGTTTTCGTCTGGTTCCGCGATGGGCCAGTCCTTGCCAGCAGGTTTGGTATCGAGCAAGTCAGTGAGGGGCATCAGCGCTGTGTGAACTGCTTCGATCGTCGCTTGTGTCAGCTTGCCGAAACCGTCGTCGTGCAACACCGCCTGCAGCGCCTGCAAAAGTTGCTTTGCACGCGGTTCGTCGATCTTCGTTGGTTTGCGCGATGCTGGCTTTTCTGACGGCTTGCCGCAAGCCAGATGTTTCTTTGTGACCTTGCTTTTGCCGGCTTCCTTTGCCTTCGAAAGCCCGGACACGATGCGTTCGAGCGCCTTGTCGCTGCCATGCGCGCGGATCTCTTCAATCGCGAGGGTGCCGGCGATCGAGCCATTTCGCACGAGGTCGTGCAGCTCGGCTGGTGCTTTCTCAAGCAGTGCAGCGTCGCGGATCGACTGCTCAGTGATGTTGAGGCGCGCGCAGATGGTTTTCGAGTCGAGGCCATGAACATCGCGCAGCTCGGCGATCGATGTAGCGAGATCGAGCGGCGAAGACGTCTTCGAGACGTTGCTCACGTAGCCGTCGATGACCATTTCCGCTCGGTTCACCTCGCGCGAGTCCCGCACTACGATCGGAATCTTTCCGAGATCTTTCCCCGCCTTGATTGCCGCGCCGGCCGCGAGGTAGCGGTGCTGGCCCTTGTAGACGTAGAAGTAATCCTTCCCGTCGACTTTTCGCGCGTAGCAATGCAGCGGAGAACCCTTGTCGTACCCGTTCTGCATCATCAGTGCGGTCAGTTCCTTGACCCACTGCGGATCCACCGGACGGACGTTGTCGAGCGGGTCGTAGCGCAGCGCTTCGTATGGCGTCATCCACAGGTCCGCCGACGTTGCGCCGGCGGCTGCGGCAGCGGCTTTGGTATTCCCGGTCTGGATCGGCGCAGTCGGGTCGAGCTGTTGCGTGTGGTCGTTCATCACGCGACCTCCTGCAGTTCAAGGCTGCTGGCATACGCGAGCGAGCAATCGAGCCTGAGTCGCAACTGCGTCTTAGGTCGGCGCAACACGACCTTCGTGCAGTGGCCGTCGAGGTCAATGCGCTCGACGGCCCAGCCAAGCGAAAGAAAACCTGCTACTAACCGATCGGGCGCATCACCGAGCGACATGCTCGGCAGAATTCGAAGTCCCCATTGAGCGCGACCGACGTAGTCTCCGATTTTCCGGCAGTCGACCAGGTGCATCGAGTATCGATCGATGTCGACATAGATCCTCGATTCAGCGAGTTTCGTGAGATCTCGTTCAACAGCAGTAATGTGCTTTGCTGCTCGCTTCAGCTCGGCAATCCGTTGTTCGTGTTGGCGATTGGCAGCGGCGACGATCTCAGAGTAAGTTGTCGGCGGCATGTAGGAGGTCGCGCGCTTCATGCGACCTCCTTCGCGCCGCGCTTGCTGCGGCGCTTTGCCTGTTGTGCTGCAGTGGCGATCGCGTCTTGCGCGGCCTGCTCGGCCGCCTTTCGCTGGCGACGGAATGCATTGATCGCACTCTCACAGTCGGCCTCGCACGGGATGGAGATCTGCGTGCGGACGACGTCGTGGCCGTCCATGATCAGGTATTCGATATAGATGCTGTCCGCGATCGGGCGGCGCATGACGACGGTTTGGCCGACGAGAATCGGTGTCGACGGCCGGCGGGCATCGCGGTCGTAGCGTACGATGGTCCGCAGGCTGAGGGTGTCGCCGCGTGGCGTATCGGGTTCGAAGCGTTTGATCGGGCGGGGCATGGTGTTACTCCTGTTCACTTTCGCCGGCCGCGCGACTCTTCAGGTCGACGTGTCTGGCGTGTGGTTGCTGGTCGCGCGTCCGGAGCGCCGCGCAGTTCGCGAGGCAGATCCGGAGGGCTGGATTGGTCAGGGATGCGGAGGCAGGGCCGGGCAGGCAGCGAAGGCGATGCTCGCGAACGATTTCTTCGTCGGAGATCAAATCCGCCGCTGTCATGGCCGGGTTATCCCGCGTGCGAGCTCGAGGTGACGACGGCGATGTGATTGACCATCGACATTTCCGAGCGAAACGTGCTCACGGAAACGCTGATGAAAATCACGATCAGGGCAGCGATATATGCTCTGCCGTGGCGCGGTTTGTTATGTCGGCTCATTGATGGCGCTCTCCGGATTGCTTTCCAGAAATGGAGCAGGAGTGAGCTATGCTGTCCCTTTCTACAAATGGGGATTCAGATTGCCGATCTTTTTCCGACCGTTGATCATGGCGACACTCACTTCGACGCGTACGTGGATCGTCTGCGTCGGCAGCGGGGCATTTCGTCGGAAGCGGTGAATGTGCTTGAGGATCTGAATGAGTTGCTTTCGGCAAGTCGTGCGCTTGCGAAGGCCCATTTTGGGAGCGATGCATCGCCTGACCATGCCGTTGCACTGTTTCATGTGTTAGCGATGGAAATCCGTCACCGGACAGGCACTCCCCGCAAGGGCACGGAGTGACGTCGTGGCTGAAGGGATGGCGGCCGAAATAGCCGGTGCAGACGATGCACTGGCGGAACCGCTTGTGACCCGGCATCGGATCAGCGTAGCCGGGCGCCGCGTAGAAGTATGACTCAGGGCCGTCCGTGCCAGGCTGGTGAAGCCAGTCGATTTCTTTCATGACCTTCGCCAGTCGGGCCTGCGCCTCGATCGTCCACTCATGCTGATCGAGCCTCGCGACGCAGCAGAGCAGATCAATCGCGGGAACCCGAATGCGGTCTCTCAAGTATTCCTGCAGGCGAGCTTTGAACTCGCCGTCTTTCAGAGTGATCGTGTGCATGGCGATCCCCCTTAAACCATCGGGCGCTGGTGCACGACCGGCGCAACTGGAGCATCGCTGCTCGGCAGGAGGTTCACGAGGATCACGACAGCTGCCGCGACCATCACGAATCGCCATGCAGTCGACGACTCGACCGGCTTGGGCTGCGGAAAGTAACTTTGCTGCATGCGCTGGATCGCGGCCCGACGGGCTGCACCATGCGCGTCAAAAATGGGTTTCATGAAAACCTCCGGTGGGCGCGTCGGGTGACGCGTTCCGCCGGAGGATATCCGCATACGGAATTTAATGTCAATCCGTATGCGGAATTTTAGTGCGCAATAATTGGGGATGTATCAGCTTATGCGGAAGCGACTAGCGCCTCCGGTTCCATAGCATTGCTGCGCAAAATTGGCCGGCGAAGGAGAGTGCGGCATCGATCAAGGGGTACTCGTTGATGTAGGTGGCGGTCACGAACGTCAGCGTCGCGATTGCGGCGAGCGTGGCGGACCCGCGCTGGCGGGGAGACGGGGCGCGTGGGGGAAGCGCGCGCGCCAACTTATCGGTGAGGCTTCTAAGGCCGCGCGTGAGAAAGGGGGCGAACTCTGCTTCTAAGCCGGTAGTCGTGGAGTCCAGCGAGCCGTCGGCGCGTAAAAGGACGAGCGCGGCCGCAACAGCGTAAGTCCCATTAGATTCGAGTCGTGAGCTGAGGTGTGATGCGATTCGCAGGTGCCGCGCTTCGAGATTACTTTGCGCGGCCTGCTTGGTTTGATTCGCGGCAACGCGATCCCGCGATCGATATGACGAAAGACTAGTGACTGTTGCTTGCGCCTCGGATTTTGCCGCGTCTTCGGGCCGGTTGGCTATTGGTCTCATGTTCGCTCAGCGTATCAGTGGTTAGATCACGTTGAGCGACGCGCTCGACGAGCGAGCGCTCGTCATCCGTAGCCGGAATGGTTTCCGACAGCGATTTCAGTTCGTCAGCACCGCCAGTGCTGGCTTCGTATGCAGCAACTACAAATTCGGCAAACGCTCGAATCTTTTCCTTTTCGCTGGCTGGAAGGCGCGCGAAGCGCTTGGGGTCGACAGGAAACGCGGCGATCCCCTCTGCGTCGTTGTCATCGAGCAGTTGCGCGATCGAAATGCCAAACGCCGAGGCCAGCTTATAGGCGGTCGTCAGCTCCGGCTCCGTGTCCTGATGCAGCACGCGGTGAATCGAACTCTGCGACATCTTAGCCCGTGCCGCGAGCTTCGCTTGCGTGTCTGCGGCCGGAACTCTCCCCATCCACAGACGCACCTTGTCTGCTAGGAATTTCCGCATCGAAAGGTCTTTGCTCATGGGGCCAATCATTCCACATGTGGAATTCCCTATGAGGAAGTTTCGATCTTGTGTAAAATTCCGCATACGGAAGTTTTCCAAATTGGGGGAGCTATGAAAAGCAACCGCGAACCGATGCTCGAGACTGTGCTACGCCGTCTGAATCAGGTGAAGGGTGATTGGCCCCGAATCGCAGACGAAAGCACGGTGCCGTACCAAACCATCACGAAGATCGCATGCGGCTTCGTTCGCGATCCGAGGGTATCGACCGTACAGGCGCTCTACGACTACTTCGACAGTCGTCCGGAGCACGCGGCCTAGTCTGCATCGTAGGCCTCAGCCAGCTAGGTAAACAGAATGAAAGTCCACCATCACCAAGAACAGACGGGGCTCCAATGACCTGCAGATACAGCGGGACCGAATGGCTCGACGTCCTCTACACCTCGATTCGAAACACGCCGGGCGGGGTGGCGGATGCTGCGAATTTCCTGACCGCGCGACGCGGCCGATCCATTTCTGCCGAGGCGTTGCGGTTGCGCCTTCGTGCCGTCGATGAGAACCGGCTCTCGATGGAAATGTTCGAGTTGCTGATCGAGTGGATGGACGAGCGTCGGTCAGTGTACGCGCTGGATGCGCTATATGCCCTGAACGAGCGGTTCGGGCTGCGGGCATCCGAGGCTCACGCCATGCCAACCGGAGATCCCGCCGAGGCTCTGATCGACGAAGCACTACAGATCGCGAAGCATACGGGTGAGGTCGCGGATTCCGTGCGTGCAGCGCTCGAAGATAAGGTTGTCAGTGAAGGCGAGGCGACCACGATCACGACGGCGGCCCGGTCGCAGCAGCGTGCCCTGGACCGCCTCATCCGGCTGGTTCGATTTGCCGTTCGTGCCACGAAGCCCCCGTTCCATCGGGACTGAGTCGGCATATGCGATTCAGCAATGGAATGCAGTGCTGCAACCCGTTTCGCGCGGAGGCAGGACTGTCATGCGACTACGGCAACCAATTGTGTTGCGCCAGTAATGCGCTCGAGCGGATGGCGACAAACATGCCGTCCGGTGTTCCACGTCTCATCAATACGCTGCTCGATACGTTCCCGGCTTCGGCCGGATACGTGATGCAGCACGCCTTGCGCTATGCCGATCCCGTCATCGCAATTGACGTCGCAGCGAAATACTGCGCGTCTCTCCCGGCGCGTGCGGATCGGCTGGCATTCAAAGATCAGGTTGCTGGCTTTCTCAGCGGCGAGCAGCTGGCTCAATTCGAAAGTTCGACGCGAGCTGAATTTGATCGGCGCAAAGCATCAACCAACCGGGGGTAACAAAGTGACTTTGCCGAAAATCTCGATCGCGCTTCGTGCGCGTCATATTCGTGCAGCACATCGTTTTGTTGTGGGTCAATCGGCCTTCGTTGCAGGACGCGCATCGTTCCGTCGTCGCCGGGCCGCCCGGATCTTTTCGACGGGGGCGTAAGTCTTGTCCACGATCGATCAGATCATTGTGCAGCTCGACGCTGCAGGGCATCCGCGATTGCCCGACGGACACCCCATCGCGGACGGCAAACCGCACCGCTATGGCCCGAAGAAAAAGCACTGGTACTCGCTGCACGAGATCGTTCGGGGCGGACAGGTCGTCGGCTACACGGGCGCGTTTGGCGAGTGGGGCGGTGACGACAACGGGGCGCAGAAATTCGTGTGGCAAGGCGGTGCGCTCCCTCCTGACGTTCTAGCCGAAACTCGTCGTCGACAAGAGGCGACCGAGCGGGCAGAAGAAGAGAAGCGGCGCAATGCGGCGAAGCTCGCCGCAAACCGCGCGCGCCAGCAGTGGGGCGAGGCTGCCGAAGAGGGCACGTCCGCTTACCTCGAGCGCAAGCAGATCACGGCCGAGGGCGTTCGATTCGCCGAGGACGGGACGGTGTTCGTTCCGCTACTGCGGTACACGGTCGACGATGTTCGCATGGTCGGCCTGCAGAAAATCACGCCTGACGGCGCGAAGCGCTTCAACAAGGGGACCGAGAAGAAAGGCGCGGAGTGCCGCCTTGGCACCCTGAGCAGCGACGACAAGATCGTGATGGTCGCGGAAGGCTATGCTACCGGTCGCTCGATTCGCATGGCGACCGACGAGGCTATCCCGTTGTCAGTGTGCGTCGACGCCGGCAATATCATGACCGCCGCGCGAGCATTGCGCAATGCATACCCCGACGTTCATATCCTGATCTGCGCCGATGACGACTGGAAAGTCGAACAGCAGATGCGCAGTTGGTTGGCCGACAAGCTCGGGTATCGCGGCGACCTGGTCGTCGGTGCGGACCCAGTTGCGATCGAGCATCGCGGCGTCGTTCATCACGTCAGCGCGGAAGTTGCGCAAATCAATGGCGGCGTTCCCTTTCTCGAACTGCGCGTTACTACGGAGTCGCGGCCGGAACAGATCAAGCGGTTCGAGAACACGGGCCGGGCACGCGCGGAAGAGGCTGCGGCGGCGGTTGGCAACGCGAGCGTGACGTTCCCGGTCTTTTCGAACCGCGAGGATCGAAAGCTCACGGACTTCAACGACCTGCATTGCGAGGAAGGCATCCACGTCGTCAAAGAGCAGATCGCGCGCGCGATCCTCGCCGCGCTCGCTCCGGACGAAAGCGATGTGAAGCCGTTTCCGCACTTGCATGCGGTCGAGCGCGGTGTGGACCCGATGTTCGATCAAGCGGTCGCAGCGGTGCGAGAGGCGCATCGTGCGTCCGTCTCGCTCGTGCAGCGGCAGCTCAAGATCGGCTACAACCGTGCGGCTCGCTTGCTCGAAGACATGGAGAAAGCCGGGATCGTGTCGGAAGAGAACGACAAGGGCTCCCGTCGAGTGCTCGGCGCAGGCGACGAGTTACCCCCTTCGTCCGCTGGCGCTGCCGACGATGAACCGCCGATCGGAGAGGAGCGGCCACCACGATCGTGGTACGCGGATCTGCGGCGCACGAACAGCGGCGCGTTGCTTCCGACCGTCGACAACATCTTCGCGATTCTGTCGAACGATCCGAAATGGGACGGCGTCCTCGGTTTCGAGCTGTTCGCGCTGCGGATCGTGAAACTGAAGCCGCCCCCGTTTCCGGGTGGCGAGGTTGGTGAGTGGACCGATCGTGACGACGCGCGCTGCGCGTTGTGGCTCGGTCAGCGCTACGCAGTCAGCCCGCGCGCGGATCTGATCGCGGACGCCGTGTTTTTGGTGGCCGAGCGCAATTCGTATCACGAGGTGCGCGACTACCTCGCGGGCCTGACATGGGACGGCACTCCGCGGCTGAGGAACTGGCTCGTCACGTACCTCGGGGCGGAGGACACGGAATACGTGCAGCTCGCCGGCTTCAAGTGGCTTGTCGCGTCGGTTGGCCGTGTGATGAAGCCCGGATGCAAGATGGACAACGTGCTGATCCTCGAAGGCGCGCAGGATGCGGGCAAGTCGTCGGCGTTCCGGACGATCTTCTCGCAGCGGTGGTTCACGGACGCGAACATCATCATCGGCGACAAGGATTCATATGCCGTGATGGCAGGAAAGTGGGTGATCGAGCTGGCGGAGCTGGACGCGCTATCGAAGTCGGAGTCATCCAACTCGAAGCGCTTC
Organism: Burkholderia sp. BDU5; assembly: GCF_001522845.1. Lineage (NCBI taxonomy): Bacteria > Pseudomonadati > Pseudomonadota > Betaproteobacteria > Burkholderiales > Burkholderiaceae > Burkholderia > Burkholderia sp. BDU5. The sequence continues at coordinate 58,956 of NZ_LOWC01000002.1, forward strand.
TTTTCGACGGCCGTCGACACGTACCGGCCGCCGTATGCGAAACGAGCCATCGACGTGCCGCGTCAGAGCGTGTTCGCCGGCACGGTCAACTTCGACACATACCTGAAAGACGAATCGGGCAACCGACGCTACTGGCCGGTCAAGGTGGCGGACGTGTTGAACCTGAAGGGGCTTGCGGCCGACCGTGACCAGATCTGGGCAGAGGCATACCAGACCTATTGTGAATGGGATGCAGCCAACATGGAGGCCGACGGCGTGCTGCCCGCCCCGTGGCAGGTCTTGCCCGAGGAAAAGCCGCTGTTCCGCGTCGAGCAGGACGCGCGGTACGAAGGCGACGTGTTCGAGCCGATGATCGCGCGTTTCATCGAACTGCGCGACAAGGTGACGATGGAGGAGATTCTCGGCGAGTGCCTGAAGCTGGACATCTCGAAGTGGACGCCGGCGGAGCAACGTCGCATCGGCAAAGCAATCAAGTCGATCGGATGGGTGCGAAAGCGCGAGTCGAAGGGTGCGCGAGGCTGGTATTACGAGCGGCCGGAAGAGGCCGAGATCGTCGCGCGGCCTGCGTCAGCAGCGCTCGCGGCAGCGGAGGTCGGCGATGAATCGTGCTTCTGACGACCGCATGCAGGGCGCATCGTTCGGCGCGCTGCGTCAGCGTTGCTTGTCGCGCCATACCGGCTATCTTGCCGCGCCTCGTGGGCGCAATCGGCGCGCCGATTATCGTCCCGTGTCCCGACGTCCCAAGCGTCCCGCCTCACGTACGTGCGTGTGCGCGTGCGACGTGCGCGACACGTGCACACGGATGGGCGCACGTCGCAAGCGCGTGCGCGCGCACCTGACCTTCTTTCCTTGGGACAGTGGGACAGTAGGACAACATAGAGAACGGGGTGAGGGATGATCGACCTGAAAGAACAAGCCGGGACCGCGATGAATGTTCAGAGCCAGCTCAACGATCAGGCCGTCAATGCAGAGACCACGTTAGCTGCGCTCGCATTCGCGGGCGATCTCGGAAAGTTACTTTGGCATATGAAGTACGGTCAGGACGTGTCGTATGTGCATGACGTGAAGCGGTCGCCGCTTCGACGTGCGGTTCTGCTGCTGTCACATCGCATTCGAACGTCGCGGAAGTTCTCACGTGCGAAGTTCACTGGCCTCGATCATCAGCAGGCACTCGAAAAGCGACGAGGTCACAAGGTCGACGTGGCGAAGGCAGACATCGTTGAGCGCTTCGCGCGTCGAGTGATCATCGAGTGGTGCGCGGACATCTGCACTGATTGCGATGGTCACGGTGTGATCGGTCGATCACGTCGCGACGAACCGACCGACCGCGACGTTGAGTGCCCGGCTTGTCATGGTCGTCGAAAGGTTGTGGTCGACGAGCAGCGCGTGCCGTTTGCACACAATGGTCGCAGTCCGATGGTGCTGCGCGAGTACGGCACATGCGGCGAGTGCGATGGTGTCGGCAAGATTCGTGTCTCGGCAACCGGTGTTCGCGTTGGGCGGCAAATCTGCAAAAGCTGCGGCGGATCGGGGAAAGCTGCGATCGACGAGCCGGCGCGTGCGCGCGCGCTCGGAATCTCGCTCGATCTCTACCGGGCGCAGTGGCCTCGGCATTTTGTTGCGGCGTTGGCGCTGCTGGATAATGTCGATGGCAGCGTGTCGGACACGGTGCGACGGAAGATGCAACGATGAAAATCTTGCAAACCAAGAAGAGCCCGCATAAAATTCGGCCATCCTTTACCGAGTCACTGGATATTCGCTGGCACCGCGCGTTAGTCGTGCAAACCTCTCGGAGACATAACAACAATTAAGGGTGCCCGTTAGGTCAGTGGGAGGCGCTCGCCTTCACGAAATGGAATTCTCGAAGCCTCGAGTGCGCAAGCCTCGGGGCTTTTTGCATTGGAGGCCGCATGACTGGTGGCTCTTTCACGCTGCGTGTCGATTCGTCTCGCCTCGAAGCGTCGTTCGAAGATCACGTGCAGCGGCAATTACCGTTCGCGATCTCGAAGGCATTGAACGACACGGCCGGTGCGGCCAAAGCTGCTTTGGGCGATGAGATTCGCGAAGTGTTCGATCGACCGACGCCGTACACGCAACGCTCGTTGCGCATCAAGTCGGCGACGAAGAAGCGGCTCGAGGCGCGCGTTGGGTTCATCGACGAATCGTTCAAGGGCACGCCTGCAACGAAGTACCTGATGCCGCAAGTGACGGGCGGCCCGCGTAGCGTGAAGCGAGTTGAAGCGTTGCTGCGAGCGCGGGGATTGCTGCCGTCCGATATGTACGTTGTGCCAGGTGCGACGGCGCAGCTCGACCAGTACGGCAACTTCAGCCGTGGCCAGTACTCGAAGATCCTTTCGCAGCTGCAGGCGTCGCGTGATCGAACGCAGAACGAAACGGACCGGTCTCGAAAGCGTCGCAAGCGCGATCCGCTTCGCGACGCGCGCTACTTCGTCGGTCGACCGGGTGGAGGCAGGATGGCGCTCGGCGTGTGGGCGCGATACAAGTTCGCTTCCGGCTATGCGATTCGGCCGGTCCTGATGTTCGTTCGTGCGCCTCGCTACGGTGTGCGCTTTCGATTCAATCAGGTGGTCGAGAACACGACGGTGCGCACGCTGCCGACCGCCTTCGAGGCCGCGTTGAAGTTGGCGATGGCAACACGGAAACCTTGACCGTGTTGGGAGGCAACTCGAGTCATTCATTGTCCCGGCGGGTAGGGCCGCCGGGAGTGCAACCTAGAGGTCTATATGATCAACAAAATCAGAGAATTGGCTTCCCTGCTTCGAGCTCTGCTTGCTTCTGCTCGAAAAATTCCCGACCGACGAGATGGATCAACTCAGCGAATCGCGCCTCCTTTGTCAGAGCGCTACCGACTTGTGCTAGGTACGCACGGCCAGGTGCTTGGGTTTCGGATGCTTGATGAGCAAGCCAATCCGCGAGATTAGCTTTCTGCTCAGGCGACAGGATGGTGTCGACAATGTGGGCCGTAATGCTTGATGCGCCGGCCAACATGTTGTAGAGCCCTGCAATGTTGATCTCGAGCTGTTCGATTTTCTTATTGATGTCCATTAGCGCTCCGTGGCGTGGTTAAGGAGCCCGTAAACTAACATCAACGCTGACATCGGCTTCGGCAGGTCAGTCGAGTAGACGTTGATCTCAATGCACGTATGGAGAAAGCATGGAACTGATCACCGTATCGCAATGTGAATTGACGGATGTATTGACCGAGATGCAACGGAAATACCGTGAGTCTCCCGAGCTGTTTTGGACGACCGAGGAAACACGAGCTGGCACGCCGGAGGAATACGGTGCCGCGCTTTCTCGCTATATCGTCGAAGAGGTAAGGGAGCGCCGTGGAATGCCTGCCAGTCCCGGTTCTCAGTGACCGGTGTGCCTGAAGTCGGATGGGGTAGGGTTTTCACGGGTCCTCCCTGGCCCCCTGCCGATGCGGGTAATTCGAGCCACGTCAGACGTGCAGTGTCAAAGATATTTCAGGGTGGTCACCGGGGTGGTCAGGTGGTCGGTTTTGGTGGTCAACGGGTGGTCATATGGCTGAGATGAGTCAACGCGGTTTCGCGCGTCACATGAACGTTGCGCTCAACTCGGTCCAGAAAGCCATCAAGGCTGGGCGGATCTCGCTGAACGCGAACGGCAAGATCGACTCCGATGCGGCCGAGGTCGCATGGCGACGCAACACTGACGAATCGCGCCGATCGTTCGAAGATCTGTCGCGGGCGACGCCTGCGCTTTCCTCGGCTTCTCTGCCGTCGCCGCTGGGCGACGACGAAGACGACTTCCCTGCTGGCGCGAAGAACGAAGACCCGCACATGGCGAAGTATCGCGCTGCACGTGCGCATCGCGAAGAGACTCGCCTCGAGCGCGAACGCATGGAGCTGGCGCGAGAGCTCGGCAACACGCTTGCGCTCGCGGATGCGCAGCGGATTGCCTTCACGACCTTCCGAACGGTGCGCGACAACGTGATGAACGTGCCCGTGCGCGTGAAAGACATCCTCGCGGCCGAGGACAGCCCGGCCCGAGTTGAATCAATACTTGAGGAGGAACTCGCACGAGCGCTGTCCTCGGTCGACGTAGACACGTTGATGCAAGATCAAGACGGTGACGCCGATGGGAGCGATCGAAGCCTTCCTGAAGACGATCAATGAGGCGATTCAGCCTGACGACCGCATCGGTATCGCCGAATGGTCTGAGCGGCATCGCATCTTGCCCGAGAACAGCCCGGAGCCGGGTCAGTGGCGAAACAGTCGGACGCCGTACCTCGTCGGCATCATGGATGCGCTGTCCGGCATGGCGAGCAACGTCACGCGATACACGCACGACGATCTGCGTCCGTTCGACAACAGTTGGGTCGTGGTCGTCGGCCTTCAGAAAGGGCACCAGCTCGGCGGCTCGGCGCTCGGCGAGAACTTCATCGGTCGCAGTATCACGACAGCGGCCGGCAACATCTTGTGCGTGTTCGCGACGAAGGACGACGCTGAGAAGTGGGAGATGGACCGCTTCGAGCCGATGAGGCTCGCGACGCGTGCGCTGCGCCGCCGCGTGAAGGATTCAAACCGGAAGAACAGCGCCAACACCAAGCTGCGCAAGCGCTATCCCGGCGGCATGATGAACCTCGTGAGCGCGACGCGCGCAGGTCGCCTCAAGTCAACGACGGTTCGTTACGCGTTGCTCGAGGAGGTTGACGAGTACGAGCTCAACGTCGACGGACAGGGCAATCCGATCGACCTTGCCGTCAATCGGACAAGCAACTTTGGCCGCCGGGCAAAGGTGTTCGCGAACAGCACGCCGACGATCAAGCGTCGGTCGCAGATCGAGAAGCTGCACGAGCAAGGGGACCAACGCCGGTACTTCGTGCCATGCCCGCATTGCGGGCATCCGCAGTTCTTCGATTGGCACAAGGGGATGAAGTACACAGCGGGCGAGCCGGAAACCGTGCGCTACTACTGCGAATCATGCGGGGCCGGCAGTCGTGAGCACGAATGGAAACGGGGGTATGACAGTGCGTACTGGATGCCGACCGCGAAGGGCGACGGAAAGACTGCCAGCTTCCACCTTAGCGCCATCTATGCACCGCTCGGCTGGCGTCCGTGGGACGAGATGGCGGCCGAGCACGAGGCCGGTAACCTCGACGTCGAGAAGAAGATCGCTTTCTTGAACAACGGCCTCGCCGAGACGTACGAGGACAAGGCCGCCGAGATGAAATGGCAGACGGTTAAGCGCCGCTCGCAGCCGTACAAGCTGCGTACGATCCCCCTCGGGTGCCTCATCCTGACTGCGGCTGTCGATACCCAGAACGATCGTCTCGAGGTCGAGATCGGCGGCTGGGGGCGAGGGATGCGGAACTGGACGATCGATCACATTGTGCTGCGCGGAGATCCCGCGACGAAGGCTCCATGGGCCGCGCTCGACAAGCTGCTCGAGACACCGATCGTCAACGCTTTTGGTGTGCCGATGCGCATCGAGCTGTGTGCGGTCGACTCGGGCGGTGGCCGCACGCAGGACGTGTACGACTACTGCCGGCTTCGTAAGCACCGTGGCGTGTTCGCGATCAAGGGGGCGCGTGACAAACACAAGCCGATCATCGGACGCCCGACCGATCAGGACGTGACGAAGAACGGTCGGATGTACAAGGGCGGGGTGCAGCTTTGGCCAGTGGGTACTGATACAGCGAAGTCTCGGATCTACAGCGCGTTGTCGCGCGACGAGGAGCTAGAGGTCGCTGATCATCAGATGCTGTTCTCGACGGATCTCAAAGACGAGTACTTCGAGCAGCTCTGCGCTGAGGCATACAACCCGGCGAAGGATCGGTGGGACAAGCTTCGCAAGCGCAACGAGGCGCTCGACCTGAAGGTCTACAACCTCGCATGTGCGTACCACCCGAAGCTGCGGCTCAACGCGTTTCAGGACGCCGATTGGGCCGCTGTCGAGGCTGTTGTCGAGCCGCGTGTCCGTGATCTGTTCGCCGAGCCGGCTCCGGAGGTCGAGGTCGACACCGATCCACTCGGGAGCGCTGTGGAATCGAATCGCGGTGACCTGGCGGTCGAGCCGGAAGCGGCCGAATCGGCAGTTGTGGAAGTTGAACCCGTCGTATCCGCTCCCGTGCCAGAGGAGACGGAGGCTCATCCGGTTACGACCGGATGGGTTCCACGACGTGATAACTGGTTGAGGCGTAGGTAGCTATGGCATTCACACAGAACGACCTGATCGCCGTCGAGCGAGCCATCGCGAGCGGGGCGCTGACGGTGGAATACAACGGCAAGAAAACGACGTTCCGCAGCATCGCCGACCTGCTCGCAGCTCGCGACCTGATCAAGGCAGACGTCGACGCGGCCGCAGGCGGATCGCGCCGGCCGCGATCGAGCATCGCAATCATCAAGCGATTCTGATATGCGCACGAACATTCTCGACAAGATGATTGCGGCGGTCTCGCCCGTGTGGGGCGCTCGCCGGATGCAGGCACGTGTCGCGCTCGATGCTGTTCGCGGCTTCGACGGCGCGAAGCGCGGTCCTCGCGCTGTCGGCTGGCGCGCAAGCGGGGCCAGTGCGACCGCAGAGCTTGCGCCTGCGTTGGCGACTCTGCGTAACCGGTCGAGGGATCTCGTCCGGAACAACGGATACATCAAGCATGCGTTGAACGTGAAGGTCGCGAACCTGATCGGGACAGGCATTCGCGCGAAGTTTGACAACAAGGCGCTGCAGAAGCTGTGGAAGCATTGGATCAAGCAATGCGATGCGGCTGGTCTGCTCGACTTCAATGGCATTCAGGCGCAGTGTTACCGGGCGATGGATGAGGCCGGGGAGGCGTTCGTTCGGTTCAGGACGCGCCTGCCTGACGATGGCCTCGAGGTGCCGCTGCAGCTCCAGGTGCTGGAAGCGGAATATCTCGATAGCGCCAAGACGGGGCCGACCGACAACGGGGGATTCATCATCACCGGGGTGCAGTTCGATGCGATAGGCCGCCGCGTCGGGTACTGGTTCTTCGATCGGCACCCCGGCGAGATCGCGCTCGTTCCCCGCGACATGCAAAGTCACTTTGTGCCGGCATCCGAAGTCATCCATCTGTTCGATGCGATCAAGCGCCCCGGTTCGGTGCGAGGTTTCCCGGAGTTCTCCACGTCGATCTGGAAAGTGCGCGATCTCGACGAGTATCAGGATGCGGAGCTGGTCCGGAAGAAGATCGAGGCGTGTTTCGCAGCCTTCGTGAAGACGAACGATGAGGGCTATCAACCCGGCCGACCGGTTGCCGTTGCCGGGGCGAAGGCCGATGCGCCGCGCGTCGAGGCTTTGTCGCCGGGGATGATCGAGTATCTGCGCAACGGCGAAGAGATCCAGTTTGCAGCACCCGCTGCGAGCGACGGTTACGAAGAGCATGTGCGCATCGAGCTGCGTGCGATTGCGGCCGGTTGCGACATCACGTACGAGCAGCTGACAGGCGACTATTCGCAGGTCAACTTCACAAGCGGGCGCATGGGGAAGATGGAGTTCAAACGGATCATGGAGCAGCGGCAATGGTTGATCGTGATCCCGATGCTGTGCGAGCGCGTCGCAATGCGCTTCGTATCGACTGCATTCCTTGCGGGTAAGACGAAGCTTTCCACATGTGACGTTACTTGGACGCCGGAACGGATCGAGTTCATCGACCCGGTTCGCGAAGCGGCCGGTCTGATCTCGCTGATCGAGGCGCGGCTCAAGAGCAGACGGCAGGGCATCCGCGAGCTGGGCGACGATCCGGAGGAGGTCGACGAGGAGATCGAGGCCGATCCGCTCAACGCGGATGAACCTCCACCCGGCAGCCGAAGTACCGGAGCCGGCGGGGCGAGATCTGCGCCCGCGATCCGACGACGTACGTTTTCCACCCACAAGCGCCCGCGTAAGCGGGCGTGTTCATTTGGAGGCGAGCATGCCCCGTAGCACTAACAGCCCGACGAGTCCGCAGGCGCGGGGCACGTCGATGCCGCTCATGTCGCGCCTGATGCCGGTCTCATCGTTCAACGCCGACGCGCGCACTGTCGACGTGACATGGACGGCCGGCGCGCAGGTCGCGCGATACGACTGGATGCGCGATCGGCCGTATCTCGAAGAGCTCAGTACCGCGCCCGGTGCCGTTCGCATGGAGCGCTTGTCGTCGGGCACAGCGCCCGTCATCAACAACCATGAACGTTGGCGAGGGCTGGACGGCGTTCTTGGCGTCGTCCAGGCGGCCGATCTCGACAGCGCCGCCGGCACCGGATCTGCGACGCTGCGATTCTCCCGCCGTGATACGGCGGAGCCGTACTTTCAGGACGTTCAGGACGGCATTCTGCGAAACGTCTCCGTCGGCTATCGAACCTACCGCATCGAAATGATCCCGCCCGGCCAAGAGGGCAACGAGATGTGGATCTATCGCGCGATCGATTGGGAGCCGACCGAGATCTCCGTCGTCGATATCAATGCCGATGCGGGATCGACGACGCGCGCCGATCCCGGCCAATCGTTCATGGGGCAAATCCCCACTTTCCCGTGCGAGTTCGTCGAGCGCGGGGCTGCAGCACAACCAACCGGGGCGGCTGCCCCGTCGATCAATCAAGGAGCAGAGACGCAAATGCATGTTCAAGACAACATCCGTACCCAATCGACGCCCGTTCAAGCCCCGACGCCGACACCCGACAACGTCACTACGGCGCCGGCGGCCGACAACGCGCGTGCTGAAGGCGAACGCGCCGAACGTCAACGCATCATCGATATCGGCGCGGCCGTTCGCGCGAGCACGCTCGACGGCCAGCAAGCGCTGATCGACGCTTTCATCGAGCGCGGTGTGGCGATCGACGTCGCGCGTGCCGAGGTACTGCGGCTGCAGGCCGAGCGCTCGAACGTGACGAATATCCGCGGGCAGGCGGACATCCAGACGGTCAGCGACGAGACGGACGTACGCCGTGCCGCAATGACCGATGCACTGATGCATCGCCTCAACCCGCGCCACACGCTCACCGACGCGGCTCGCCAGTATCGCGGCATGACGCTGCGCGAGCTGTGCCGCGTTGGCCTCGAGGCGGCGCACGTCGACACTCGCGGCATGGATGTTCGTGCGCTCGCCGGTGTCGCTCTCGGCATGGGGGAGCGCGGTGGCTACCACACGACGTCGGACTTGCCGGTCGTGTTCGGCAACGTGATCAACCGCACGTTGCGCGACGCGTACACGGCCGCACCGCGCTCGTTCGCGGCGTGGGCGCGTCAGGGCGTTCTGACCGACTTTCGTGCGGCAACGCGTGTGATGGTCGACGGCAACCTGAAGCTCGAGAAGGTGAATGAGGCCGGCGAGTACAAGTACGGCACGCTGCTCGACGGCGGCGAAGTGATCCAGCTCGGCACGTACGGGAAGGTGATCAGCTTCACGCGCCAGATGATCATCAACGACGATCTGTCCGCGCTCGAGCGCGTGCCTCTGTTCTTCGGTCGCGCCGCTGCAAACTTGGAATCGGATCTCGTCTACGGTGCGCTCACCGGTGCCGGCAAGATGGCCGACGGCAAGCCGCTGTTCGATGTCGCGCACAACAACGTCGGCACGGCCGGGCCGATCGGAATCGACCCGCTGTCCGAGGGCCGCGCGAAGATGCGGACGCAGAAAGCGCCCGGCGATGACTCGGTGGTGAACGTGACACCGAAGTTTCTGCTCGTGCCCGCTGCGCTCGAGACGGCGGCCGGCCAGTACACGAGCAATCAGTACACGCCAAACGTCGCGAAGGAACAGAACCCGTTCTTCGGCGTCTTGACGCCGGTCGTCGAGCCGCGACTCGACGCTGTCAGCACGACGGCGTGGTATCTCGCGGCCGATCCCGCGACGATCGACACGATCGAATACTGCTACCTCGAGGGCGAGCAGGGGCTGTACACCGAGCAATCGCTCGACTTCGACGTCGACGGCATGAAGGTCAAGGCGCGGCTCGATTTCGCGGCGAAGGCGACCGACCATCGCGGCCTGTTCCGCAACGCCGGCAAGTAACTTTCTCGGCGGCGCACTTCTGGTGCGCTGCCGTGTTTCGATTCACGGTTCAACAGGAATGCATGCATGAAAAACTACATTCAAGACGGTGACATCCTCACCGTGACGCTGGCGAAGGACGTCAATTCGGGCGATCTCGTTCTGCTCGGCTCGTCGAAAACGCCTGCTGTCGCGTACGGTTCGTACGCTGCGAACGTGCCGGGTGAATACGCGCTCGACGGCGTGTTCGAGCTTCCGGCGGTTGCGGCCGATGCCGCGATCGTCGGCGACGCGGCGTATTTCGACGTGGCGGCCGGCACGGTGACCGCGAAGGCGGACGGGAACACGCCGGTCGGGATCTATGCCGACGTGAAGCGTGCAAACGTCGGTGTCGCACGTGTGCGCCTGCTGCGCACGCAGTGACGATGTTTGACCCGTCCGTGATTTGGGAGTCGATCGCGGCCGTTGGCATGCTCAAGCCGGCCGTGATCGAGGAATCGGGTGCCGAGCTGCAGGTCGGATTCTTTGCTCCCGATGAGGTCGACCTCGACGGCCGTGTGACGGTCTCGAAACATCGGATCGAGTATCCGACGGCGGCCGCCCCCGATCTGCGTCGTCATTCTGTCGTCTTGATCGACGGTGTTCGGTATTCGATATATCGACCGCCGCGACGCACTGACGACGGTTTCTTCTCTGTCGCCGAGCTGGAGGTGAAGCCGTGACGACGCTGCGCGAGCAATTCATCGAGCAGTTGATGGTGGCGCTGTCGAACGACACGCGCTTGCGTAATGCGGGCGTTGTGGTCGAGCGCTCGCTCTTCGCCGCGTTCGCGAGCACTGAGTCGCGCGTCTTGGTCGTGCATCGCGGCTCCGATCCCGTGGTCGACGAGAACATCGGTGTGACGACTCGCGAGTGCGGGGTCGCGGTGTCTGCCGTTGTCCATGCTGATGCGCCAGATCGGGAAGCAGATGTCATGTTCGAAGTTACGCATCCGGTCGTGATGGGTTTTCAGGCCGATGGCCTGATCGGCGTGCGCGAGGCGGGCACCGACGAGCCGCAGGCCGGCGATGCTGACGGTGGCGTCGGCGTTGTCACGATGCGGTATCTCTTTCTTTATCAGACGCGCGCTGGTCACCTCGATTGAGGTCGCGGCGGCGCATTGTCAGGAGTTGAAATGGGTAGTCCCAAATCAATGCGAAATTCCGTCGTACTGGCCGCGCTGCAAACTGCAGTGGGTACGCCGGCCGTGCCGAAAGGCGCAACGGATGCCATCCTCGTAAGCAATCCGTCGGCGAAGCCGATCTCGGCCGAATACACCGGCCGGGATCTGGTCCGCCCGTTCTTCGGGAGCAGCGAGCAGCTCCCGGCCGGCGCGCACGCCGAGCTGGACTTCGAGGTCGAGGTCGCCGGTTCCGGCACTGCCGGGATTGCGCCGGCATGGGGCCGGCTGCTCGTCGCGTGCAACTTCGCCGAAACCGTGACGGACAAGGTCGACGTGAAGTATCGACCGGTTAGCACCGCTGTACAGACGCCACTGACGTTGTACTACTACCTCGACGGCCTGCTGCACAAGTTGACGGACGCACGCGGTACGGTGTCGTGGGACTTCACGGTGAAGCAGATCCCGAAGATGAAGTTTCACTTCATGGGCGTCTACAACCCGGTCGTCGATTCGCCGCTTCCAGCCGACACGGATTTCTCCAAATTTCTGCGGCCGAAGCTCGCGAGCACCGAGGCGACCACGTGGGCAATGCACGGCTACACCGGGCCGCTGCAAGCGTTGTCGTTTGATCTGGCCAACTCCCTCACGTGGGCGGCGCTGATCGGCTACGAGGGCGCGGAGATCAACGACCGGCAGCCGACGGGGAAGATCACGATGCAGCTCGGGTCGGTGGCCGACAAAAACTGGTGGCAGTCGGTCAAGGATGCAACGACCGGTGCTCTCACGATCACGCAGGGCAACGTACCCGGCAACATCGTCCAGTTCGACGCTCCGAAGGTGCAGTTGACCGATCCGTCGTACTCGGACCAGGACAAGAAGGTGATGCTCGACGCAACGCTGACGGTCAGCCCGGATCGCGGCAACGACGAGCTGGTGATCACCGTAAAGTAACTTTTCGAAAACCGAATCAACGGCCGCGTGAAGCGGCCGTTTCTATTTGCGAGGCCGTATGTCTTACTGTCTGACCAAAGCGCCGACCTTCACGATGAAAGTCACTGTTGTCGAGCCGGGAACGAGCTCGAGTGGGGATGTGGAAACCCATGAATTCGTCGCCGTGTTCAAGCGGATTTCGATGACCGAGTGGGACGAGATGCGTGCGTCTGGCCGTACCGACCAATCGATCATCGCTGACCTTCTCGTCGGCTGGCACGGCCTCGTCGACGCTACGAGCAACGAAGTGCCCTTCACGAACGAGACGCGCGATGCGCTGTTGTCCATTCCGCACGCTCTGCGCGGTACGGTCGTGGCGTTCATGACGGGCGCTTCGGGGGCTGGCCTAAAAAACTGATCGACGCGGCCCGGCATTGGGCCGGTGCTTCGTCGACGGCACCAACCGTTGACAGTGGCGTTGTAGAGGCATTGGCCGCGTTCGGCGCACGTCCGGTCGATCTCGAGGCGGCAGCCTCGCAGGCGACAGATTCGGCGTTCGAAGTCTACCCGGAGAACTGGGAGGCCGTGCGGGCATTCGTCGCAATGACGACGCAATGGCGCATGACCGGGATTTCGGGTTTCGGTGGGGCGTCGATGCTGCATACCGGCCTCGACTATTCCGCGCTCGAGTCAGTGTTCCGATTGCTCGGTGTGAAGCGCAAACGCCGTGCCGCGTTGTTTCAGCAAATCAGGGTCATGGAAGAGGCGGCGCTCGAAGTGCTGCTCAGTGATTGACCCGAGGTAGTGGGGAAGGCGATATGAACGGAACAAGCGGAAGCTTGGGGCAGCTCGTCGTACAGTTGACGATGGATCCCGCGACGTATCGCGCGAGCCTGCGGACGGCGGAGAACGACACGAAGGCGTTCTCCGATGCCGTCGACAAGTCGGCGCAGAAGGCCGGACAGTCGATGCACAGCGTCGGAGTGCATACGGCAGGCGCGCGTCGCGAGTTGATGGTGATGGCGCACGAGGTCGTCACGGGGAGCTGGAAAAATCTCGCGGGCTCCGCGATGGTGTTCGCGGAGCAGATTGACCTGATGTCGGTCGCGCTCAGTCCGGTCGGGCTGGCTGTCGGCGCGGTCGCGGCGGCTATCGGGACGTTCGCGGTCGGGATCTACAAGGGCGCGCAGGAGGTAAGCACGTTCAACAAGTCGATCCAGCTCACTGGCAATTACGCGGGCATGACAACAAGCAGCATCGCGGCAATGTCGGTAGCCGTTGCGGACGCCACGCACGCGAGCGTCGGAACTGCTCGGCAGAGCGTGCAGGCGCTCGTGTCGACCGGGCAGATCACGGGCGATGCGCTCCAGGCGCTCGGGCAGAACATGATCCGCCTGCACGAACTGACGGGGGCCAGTCTCGACGAGATTTCGAAGGACTTCGCGAAGATGCCCGAGGGCGTCGCGAAGTGGGCGGAAGAGCACAACCGCAGCATGCACTTCATGACGACCGCGCAATATGAGCATATCCGCGCGATCGAGGAGACCGGCGACCGCCAGAAAGCCATGCTTGAGACAGCGAAGCTGCTCGACGCGCACCTGCGTGGCGAATCGCTATCGAACCTCGGGGCGCTAGAGCGTGCTTGGCGCGGGGTGGGGAGCGCGATCGGTGGGGCGTGGGAGTGGATGAAGTCGATCGGCAAGGCCGAGACGACGGCCGAGCGTGTCGCGCAGGCGAAGGCTGACCTGCGGCAGCTCGAGGACGCCTCTCGCTCGGGCACGGTCGCAATGCGGCCGGGTGCGATGGATGCGGCACGCGCCCGGCTCGCGGCGGCGGAGAAAGCGGCTGCTGACGAAGCAGCAACCGCGAAGAAGAAGTCGGACGATGCGCGGACGCAGGAGATGGGCATTGCGGCGTCGGACTATCTCAAGCGGCTGCGGGATGAGGCAAGGGGCATCGCGCGCGTCAACGATGCGCTCGACGACTACAAGCGCAAGATTGCCGACTACAACAAGGCGAATCCCGAGAACAAGGTGTCTGCGGCTCAGATGACCGCTGACATGGCCGAGATCCGGAAGAAATACTCGGACCGCTCGGGCGCGTCCGATGCGAACCGGATCCGGAAGAGCCTGCTCGACGCGGCGCTACAGGAGACGAAGAACAGCCTCGATCTGATCCAGAACGCCTACAAGAACGCAGACGATCAGTTGCAGGCGTTGCACAAAGCAACTTTGATTTCCGATCACGCGTTCTATGCGGCGCAGGTCGCGCTGGTCGATGATACGACGACGAAGAAAATCGACACCTACGAGCGCGAGAAAAAGACGCTTCAGTCGGCTTATTGGAAGGCTCCGGCCGACGAGCGGATCCGCATCACGAAGGAGATCGGCGAGGTCGACACGAAGATCGCGAAGACCCGCGAGGAAAACGCGTCTCGCGATCTGGTGCTGTTGACGCAGCAAGAGGATGCGCAGCGCCGCTATCTGAAGTCGATTTCCGACACGCGTGACGCACTCTTGGCGCAGGCCGGCGTGTCCGTACCGCGCGCGATGCACGAGTACGACTACCGCAATCGTGGCGCATTGCTGCAGGCGGCCTCGACCGGGGACGTGCAAGGGGCTGCGTTCCTCGAGCAGAACCGGCAGCTCACGAAGCTATCCGCGCAGTACAACGACATCATCGCGCAGGCGAGCAGCGTGCAGCGGAAGATCTCACTCGATCAGCAAGAAGGGCTGACCGGCTGGATCGACGGGTTGTCGCAGTTGCGTGCGAATTCGGCTGACACGGTGACGTCGCTGCAGGCGCTGTACGACGAGGTCAACCGGCTTTCGTGGCAGACGACGGATGAAGGTGTGCTGCGCAATCTGGATGTGATGCGCGACCGCATTCGTCAGTCGATGCTCGACAGTTCGAACTATCTGAAGGACTTCACCGACGCTGGCCGTAGTGCCTTCAGCGGTCTGTTTCAGGACATCGCAGCCGGCACGAAGACGCCGGCCGAGGCCGTCCGCTCGATGGTCGTGAGCATGCTGAGCTCGTTCGCGCAGCTTTTCGCGAATAAGGCATACACGGGGTTAATGGGGATGCTCTTCGATGGTGCCCTGTCGAGCGCCGGTGGCATGGGAGGGAGCGCATACGGCTTTACGGCGCTGTCGTCCATTGCCGGCAGCGGGTCGCTGTTCGGTGTTGGTGCCGGCATGAAATTCGCGAGCGGTGGGCTGATCAACGGACCGGGGACGGGGACGAGCGACAGCATCTTGGCCCGTGTGTCGAATCGGGAATTCATCGTGCGGGCCGATGTCGTTTCACAGCCGGGCGTGCTCCCGATGCTGGAGGATCTGAACAGCGGTCGTGGTATGTCGCGGCTTCCGAAATTTGCCCGTGGGGGGCTGGTCTCTGGTGGGCGTGCTGCCGGCGGCGACGATTCCGGCGGCGGTCTGAGCCTGTCCGTGGCGACGCCGGTCTATATCCAGTCGGGCGACAGCGAGCAGTCGACGCAGTCGTCAGCGAGCGCTGCTCAGGCGCTTGCGGATGGCCTGAAACAAAAGATGCGTGCCTTCGTGCTTGGCGAGACCCGGCCGGGCGGCATCATTTACGCGTTCATAAAAAATGGCAGATGAAACTTTCGCATGGGTGGTTCGGACTGGCGACTCCGGACAGATCGATTTCAAGGTGCGGACTGCATCGTTCGGTGACGGTTATCAGCAGCGCGTCGGAGACGGTATCAATTCAAGGCGCGCAAAGTGGCCGATTACCGTCATCGGCACGCTGACGGAGGTTCAGCCGATCATGGACTTCCTTGATCGGCACGCCGGCATCAAATCGTTCCTGTGGGCGTCGCCTATTGGTGCTCCGGGGCGTTATGTTTGCGCGTCGTATACGCCGCGTCGTGGGGCGGGAAGCATAGTTACTTTGACCGCGACTTTCGAAGAGACATTCGGAGTTTGATATGGGGCAACTTGAAAAAGTCGATCTCGGAGCGCCGGGTTCGGGGGCGGGTGGAGACTCGCCGCGAAATGCCAATGAACGCATGAATCACAACGTCGATGTTCTATCGCGGCAACTCCCCGTGCGGTCTGGAACGACCATCTCAGCGTCGCGAACGTTGGTGATTGACGACATTGGCAAGCGCTTGTCGATCAGCACCCCGGCTGGTGGTGTGGTCAAGTTGTTGCGTGCATCTTTGTGCCAACCCGATTCGATTGTTTGGTTGGTCAACGTCGGCGCGAATCGCGTGGTGCTTGCTCCCGACGACGGATCGGGCGACACGCTCGCCTTAAGTAGGCTAAACGGCGGTGAGGCGGCTGTACTAGATACGGATGGCGTCCACGCATGGCGAGTACTGCTTCGCGGGCGTGCAAGTGCCGATAATGAGTTCATCAACGAGAATCTCTCCGTCGGAGGGGCGGCGACCGTCTCAGGAGATAGCACGTTGTCCGGCAACCTTGCAGTTTCCGGAGATAGCACGTTGTCCGGCAACCTTGCAGTTTCCGGAGATAGCACGCTATCTGGCAACGTCGCGCTGGGCGGTAGTGGAAAGCGAATTCTCGGCGAATTCTCAGGCGGCTCGACGGATGTGTTGTTCCGGAACAGCAGTTCGAATAAGTCTACTCTGGTGGGGGCCGTGCCAAACGGCACAGGGAATCTGGCGGGCTGGCTTGGCTGGTCGGCCGATCTGTCGAAGTGGGCGGGTGTCTACTACGACGGCGCATCATCGAGCGGGGCGTTCGCTGTATCGAATATTGAATGGCGGCTCATCCAGAACAGTGCTACGAAGGCCCGTGTTGCTCTTGATGGAAGCTACTACTATGGGTTTGCCGCATCGAATGGTCTGAGCAACGCCAATCTGGTTGCGGGTAACGTTGGCACAAACTCCAACGGGCTAGGTATCTCGCCGGAAGGTGCGTATCTGGCGATCATGAACACCGCAAATGCAGGCAATCTGTATTTGTCGAAGGGGCCGTCGGCTGCCAATGGGCAGTACGTCCAATTCTCCAATGCGGGGGGCGCCGTCGGTAGCATTACGGCATTGTCTGGATTTACCGGTGTTGCGTATAACACCACGTCAGATTACCGCTTGAAGGATGGTCTTGAGCCGATGACTGGGGCGCTGGCAAGTGTGCGCAAGGCGAAACTGTATACCGGTTACTTTAAAGCGGACCCGTTGAGGACGCTGCAGGACATGATTCTTGCGCACGAAATTGCTGAGATTGTCCCGGCGGCCGTGTCAGGCAAGAAAGATGCAGTCGAGTACATCCCGACTTACCGCGATGGTTACGATCGGAATAATGTTCAGCCCGATGACATTTTGTCGATTGAGCAAGTGATCGTTCCGCAACAGGTAGATCACTCTCGGCTTGTGCTGAGGCTGTGGGGCGCGATTCAGGAACTCGCCGATGAGTTAGACGCTGCGTGTATGCGGATCAATCGGTTGGAGCCGCGCCAATGAGCATTTCTGCCGATATCCAACAGCTCGAGCCGGGGCAACTTGTAGAGTTCTTCGAGCTCGACGCGACCGACATCGGCGGACAGGTCGCATACTTTCACCCGCACCGGCAGGCGGGGTCAATTGTGTGGCGTGGTGTTGCATATTCACCTTGGCCGATCGTCGCAGAGGGGTTCGAGCGAACGAGCGCGGGACGGCAGCCCGTGCCGATACTCAAGGTCGGGAATGTTGACGGGTCGATTTCGTCGCTGTGCCTCGCACTCGCCGATCTTGTGGGGGCAAAAATCACCCGGCGTAGAACGCTGGCCAAGTATCTCGATGCGACGAATTTTCCGAATGGTCAGAACCCGTCTGCTGATCCGAACGAGGAAATGCCTCCTGAGGTGTGGCTAATCGAGCGAAAGTCACACGAGGACAACGAATCGGTCGAGTTCGAGCTATCGTCTCCGCTGGATTTCGACGGCGAGCAACTTCCTCGCCGGCAAATCATCCCGAACCTGTGTATCTGGCTTTATCGCGGCCCGGAGTGCGGATATACCGGTGGGCCGTGCGCCGACGCGAACGACGCTCCGACCGACGATCCTGCCAAGGACCGCTGCAGCCATAGCCTACGTGGCTGCAAGCTTCGCTGCGGCGTCAACAACCCGCTGCCCTACGGCGGCTTTCCTGCTGCGGGCCTCGTCCGCACCTGAACCTATGCAAAAAGCTACTTTGGACGTGATCCGCGCGCACGCGGTTCGCGTGTATCCGCGCGAGTGTTGCGGTCTGGTGATTATCGAGCGGGGGCGCGAGCGCTATGTGGAAGGTAGTAATTCCGCAGTTGGTAGCGAACATTGCCGGTTGCCTGCGGACGAGTATGCGGCAGCCGAGGATCGGGGTGCCGTTGTCGGTTTCGTGCATTCGCATCCCGACGACTCTGCGCAGCCGTCTGAAGCGGACCGATCAGCCTGCGAAGGGTCTGGGTTGCCGTGGCACATCGTCGAAGTGCGGCGCGGTGATGACGGTGTCGTGAGATCGGGCGCGCTCGTGACCGTCGAGCCGGTCGGGTTTCAAGTGCCGCTCGTGGGTCGGTCTTTCGCGCACGGTGTGCTCGACTGCTACACGCTTGTCCGTGATTGGTATCGCATCGAGCAAGAGATATGGCTTCCCGATTTCGATCGCAGGGATTCGTGGTGGGAGAACGGGGGCGATCTGTACATGCAACATTATCGCGATGCCGGATTTGTCGCATTGCCCGGCTCGGATCCGGTGCCAGAGCGCGGCGATGTCATCTTGATGCAGATCCGCGCTCCGGTTCCGAACCATGCGGGGGTCTACCTTGGTGACGGCACGATGCTGCATCACCTCTACGACCGACTGTCGAGCCGTGACGTGTACGGCGGCTACTGGCGGGAAGTAACCCGCCTCATTCTGAGGTTTGAAGGATGAGTGAGAAAATTCGAACCATTCGGCTGTACGGCTATCTCGGTGCACGATTCGGCCGCGTGCGCAAGCTTGTCGTTAGCTGCCCCGCTCAGGCAATCCGTGCGCTCTGCGTAATGGTGCCCGGATTCGAGCGTGAGCTGATGGAAAGCCGCGAAAAGGGAATCATGTACGCAGTCTTCGCCGGCCGCCGAAACCTCGGTGTCTGCGATCTCAAGTTTCCGTGCGGTGACGAGGACATTCGTATCGCGCCGATCCTGCAGGGTGCGAAAGCGGGTGGCCTTTTTCAGACTGTCCTGGGTGCCGTCATGGCCGCCGTCGGGTACTACTTCGGTTGGACGGGGATCGGCGCGGTGATCGGCAACATGGGTGTCGCAATGATGGCCGGGGGCATCTCGCAGTTACTTGCGCCGTCGCCTCGCGGTTTGTCTGCAAAGGATAGTCCGCAGAATCAGGCGAGCTATGTGTTCAACGGGCCAGTCAACACGACTGCGCAAGGTGGCCCGGTTCCGGTGCTGTATGGCGAGCTCGAGATCGGATCGGCGGTCGGATCGGCGGGCATTTATGCGGAGGATCAGCTATGAGAGTCGGCGGAATCCGTGATGTCGTCGGTTTTAAGAAAAGCGGCGGAGGCCGTGCGCCGATCGAGGCAAGCGATACGGCGCGGTCGGTTTCCTACGCGCGTGTGCTCGATATCCTGTCGGAAGGCGAAATCGAAGGGCCGGTGAACGGGTTGAAGTCGGTGCTTCTTGACGGCACGCCTTTGGCTGGAGACGACGGCTCGATCAACTTTCCGGGCGCATCCGTTGAGTTCCGGACTGGCTCGCAGGATCAGGACTACATTCCCGGATTTCCGGCCGTCGAGAACGAGATCGGCGTTAGCGTCGAGCTACGCGGTGATACACCGTACTCGCGAGCCGTTACCAACCTCGAGTTGTCCGCTGTTCGCGTACGGTTGTCGACCCCCCAGTTCCAGCGGGTCGATCCGAATACGGGCGACGTGAAGGGCTACCGAGTCGACTACCAAATCGAGATCGCGACGGATGACGGCGCTTACGAGATCGCGCTGAAGGCCGCATTCGATATCAAGGTGTCGGGGAAGTACGAGCGGTCGCACCGCGTCAACTTGCCCCCGGCACGGCGTGGTTGGACGGTGCGTATTCGCAGGCTGACGCCGAACGCGAATAGCACGACCATCGCCGACACGACGACGGTCGAATCGGTCACTGAGATCATCGATGCGAAGCTGCGGTATCCGAACACGGCACTTGCGGGCGTCATGATCGATGCATCGCAATTTCAGCGTGTGCCGACGCGCTCGTATCATATGCGTGGTCGGCGTGTGCGCATCCCGTCGAACTATGACCCGACCACGCGCGGATACTCGGGGGATTGGGACGGGACGTTCAAGGTCGGCTACACGAACAACCCAGCATGGGTGTTCTACGACATGGCGACGCATCCGCGCTACGGGATGGGGCATCGGATCGCAGCAGACCAGTTGGACCGATATCAGCTCTACAAGATCGCACGCTATTGCGACGAACTCGTGCCCGATGGAAAGGGCGGGCAAGAGCCGCGGATGACGTGCAACGTATATTTGCAGTCACGTGCCGATGCATACAAGGTGCTGGCTGATCTGGCGTCGGTGTTTCGCGGCGTGACCTATTGGTCGGCGTCGCAGATCTGGGCGGTCGCAAACATGCCGGCCGAGCCGGTGTACACGTACACGGCCGGGAATGTGATCGACGGCAAGTTTGTTCGTCAGGGTACCGATCGCAAGACGCGTTACACAGCTGCTTTGGTGTCGTGGTCCGATCCGGCCAATCACTATCAGCAGGCGGTCGAGGCGGTTGAAGACCGCGATGGCAAGCTTCGCTACGGCGTGCGGCAAACGGAGATCACGGCGATTGGTTGCACGTCTCAGGGACAGGCGCAACGCGTCGGGAAGTGGGCGTTGCTCACGTCGCGGATGGAGACGCAAGAAGTCACGTTCTCGGTTGGGCTGGATGGGATTTTCGCCTTGCCGGGACAGATTATTCGCATCGCGGATTCGGCGCTTGCCGGCCGACCAATCAGCGGCCGTGTCCATGCAGTCGCTGGCCGCACCATTACGGTCGACCGTGACGTGACGGTGAAGCCGGGCGATCGCTTGATCGTGAATCTGCCGAGCGGTCGAAACGAGACACGGATCGTATATGGGGTGTCGGGGCGCGATGTCACGGTCTCATCGGATTGGTCTGCGTCGCCGCAGCCCGAAGCAGTGTGGGCGGTAGAGAGTGACGACTTGGCAGTGCCGATGTATCAAGTCGTGTCGGTGGCGGAGCGGACGGACGATCAGTCACTGCGTTTCGAGATCACGGTCGTTCAGCACGAACCCGGCAAGTTTGACAACGTCGACTTTGGAACGCGTATCGAGGAGCGGCCAGTGACGGTCATTCCGCCGTCTATTCAGCCGCCGCCGGCAAACGTCCGCCTGAGCTCATATTCGCGGATCGATCAAGGTGCTGCATCGACGATCATGGTCGTGGCGTGGGATGCGGTGCAGGGGGCGGTTCAATACGAGGTGCACTGGCGCAAGGACAATGGTGACTGGAATTTTGCGGGCCGCACGGGTTCAGTGAATGCCGACGTACCGGGCATTTACGCGGGGGCCTATATGGCGCGGGTCGTGGCGATCAACGCGATGAACGTGCCTTCGTTGCCGGCGTTCAGTGCGTTGACCAACATGCAGGGCAAGACGACACCCCCGCCGGCCGTCACGTTTTTGCGTGCGACGTCGCAGATCATGGGGATCGGGTTGGAATGGGGCTTTCCGGAGGGGGCGCTCGACACGCAGCGCACCGAGCTTTGGTACTCCACGACGTCGGATCGCAGCACTGCGAAGAGACTGGGCGACTTCGCCTTTCCGCAGCATCTGTACACGATGGACGGCCTGCACGCCGGAGCGTCGTTTTTCTTTTGGGCGCGGCTCGTCGATCGCTCCGGTAACGTCGGACCGTGGTATCCGGATGGGGCGGGGGAGAATGGGCAGTCGAGCTCCGATGCAACAGCGATTCTCGACTACCTAAAAGGGGAGATCGGGAAGGAGGAGCTGACGAAAGAGCTGCAATCCGAGATCAAGGGCGCCACAGATTTTATCGGCGACGCCAAACAGCAGCTCGAGCAGCTCGCGGAAGCAGTGGGTGATGTTAAGTCGGACGTCGAGCGTGTCGACGGTGTCGTGGCGCAGTGGTCGCCGGAATGGGCGGGGGCGACCGACGGATATGCGGGCGACACGAAGAAGCTGGCCGGCGTTTGGACGCAGTGGTCGGCGCTGACCGACAAGATCTCGGCGCTCGCTCGGCGCGTGGATCGAGTCACGTCCGTGGCGGGCGAATCGGCCGCCCAGGTACGAATCGAACAGATCACGCGTGTTGATGAAAACACGGCGATGGCGCAACGGATCGAGACGACGGAGGCAAGCGTTGGAACCGTAAGCGCGGCGGTTCAAGAAAATTCGCAAGCAATCGCGAGCGTCGACGGGCGCGTGAAGGCGTATTACACCTTGAAGGTGCAGGCGGCCGTCGGCGGCGGCATGTATGTCGCGGGCATGTCGGTCGGCATCGACAATGACAATGGCGTCACGCAATCGCAGATCCTGTTTCAGGCGGACCGCTTCGGACTTCTGAGCATGGCAAACGGAAGCTGGTACACGCCGTTCGTCATCGAGAACGGAGAAGTTTTCATTAATCGAGGCTTCATCGGAAAGGGGTGGATCACGAACCTCATGATCGGGGATGTGATTCAGAGCAACGACTACGTAGCAGGCCAACGAGGTTGGCGGATCGACAAAAACGGCTCGATTGAGATGAACGACGCCGATGGTGGCGGCCGAACGGTAATCAATCGATTCGGCGGTCAAGTGTATGGACCAAACGGTGGCCTGCTTGTTCGTTGGGGGAGGTGGTAATGCCGGCTGGACTGCAGATCTTTGATGCGAATGGTCGATTGCTTCTCGATGGGACGACGCGATGCGGACGCCTGCGCGGGATGTGCAGGATTGTCGGGGCGGATGGCAGCGAGTCCGCTGATCTGTCTGGAGGGGAGCCGTTCTGGGCGTTCATGCCTGATTGGCTGTTTAAACACATTTCGATGAAGGCCCCCGTGCCGAACATCGAGATTAACGCGAGCGGCGTGCGTTGGTGGTATAGCACGGAGGGCGGGGCCGATTATCGTACGCCGGTTTTTGGTTGGCTGATCTACGGGGTATTTTGATGAAGGCGGGCTTTCAGGCGTTTACGGATAGTGGCGTTTTTCAGATCGATGGTCTGACGCCGAATTACCAACTAGTTCAGCGGCTTGAGGCGGTATCGCAGTGGATCACGGTGGACACGGTCCGTAACAATAAGGATATTCAGTATCAAGGTAGGTATTGGGTTTGTTCATTCACATTCTCTGCGGATCGACCTTTATACGCATTTTCTGCCGACTCTGGCGTTGGGGTTTCACTTTGGGATGCGATGGGATCAGATGATGGGCGAACCTATATCGTCCGGTTTATCACGGAGATTCAAGCGAGTGTTCGATTGTTCGTTTTCTCGAACGTGCCAGCGACCGGGAGTCGTTACGGATTGCAAGTTTTTAGTCCGAATGGAACGTTGATCGCGGATGCCACTAGTCCCTTTTATCGTGTTCTCGACGTCATCGAGGAGAGGTACTTGGGAGACACGGGGTGGGCGGTCATTGGTTCGCCCAATCCTCCATGGTATCAGCGTGCATACGGGCGGCCGGTGCTCATTTCTGGACTGTGGCCGGCTCACCACATATGGGGGTCATCGAACAGCAATCAGCGACTCTGGGACATTCTAGAGATTGGGACGGTTCGAGTCAGCGGCGACGTTGTCTCATGGGGGACGCGTATTTACAACGGTGGGAGATCACCAAACATTGCAGCATTCAGAGAGTGCTGGCACACGAGATTCATGGTGCTAGATGGAACAGGGATTGTGTAACAGGCCGCCAAGTTTGGCGGCCTTTTCATTTGTGGGGTACGGGGAACAGGAGTCCTAATGCAAGAGCATGAAAAAACCATCTTGGAGTTGATTCTCATGGGCGGATTGATCGGTATCGCGAAGGTGCTGGTCGGCAGCGAGCCGTTGTCGTTTCGGCTCGTGATCGGCCGTGCCGTATTGGGATCTGCGACGTCGATGGTCGCAGGCATCGCGCTGTTGCAGATCCCGGATCTGCCGCCGATCGCGCTGCTTGGTCTCGGGAGCGCGTTCGGCATTGTCGGGTCGCAGTACCTCGAGGTGCTGCTGCGCAGGAAGGCAAAGCAACTTTTTGGGGGACGTGAGAATGGGTAATTACGACACGTTGAAGCTGAAGGCTGAACTGACGCGCGACGAGGATCGGCGGTATCGAATCTATACGGACACCGTCGGCAAGGTGTCGGGCGGCATCGGCCGCAACCTGACCGACAAGGGGTTCCGCGACAACGAGATTGATCTGATGTACCAGAACGATGTCGCCGAAACCGAGGCGTGGCTCGATCGCTATCTGCCGTGGTGGTCGTCTCTCGATCCGGTCCGCCAGCGTGTGCTGATGAACATGGCGTTCAACATGCAGGGGAAACTGCTCGGATTTCGCAATTTCCTCGCGGCGGCGCAGCGTGGCGACTGGAGCACGGCTGAGGCTGAAATGCTCGATAGCCTGTGGGCGCGGCAGGTCGGGGATCGCGCGAAGCGCCTTGCGTCGATGATGAGGAGTGGCGCATGACCTGGCTAGATCCTCGTCTCTGGCTTGTCGTCATCATCGCTGTATTCGTTGGCGCGGCTGCTGGCTATTCGAAGGGGCATCGCGATGCCGACCAGTCCGCCAAGGTCGCAAATCAGGCGAAGCAGATTGACGATCTGACGACTGAACGTGATGAATTTAGCCGTCGCGTGGCGGCTCAACAGGAGATCGCAACCCGTGCTGCGAAAGAACGTGATCAGGCGCGCGCTGATGCTGCTGCTGCAGATGGTGCTGCTATCGGCCTGCGCAAGCAGGTCGCCGCGCTCGTTGTCGATGTTCGGCGTGCCGGCGCTTCCGCCGCAGGCCCGGCAACCGGCGACGCCCTCGATTTGCTTGCCGACGTGCTCGGCCGGACTGACGAGCGCGCGGGAGAGTTGGCGAAGATCGCTGATGAGCGTGGCATCGCCGGCCAGCAGTGTGAGCGTAGTTACGACGCGTTGATGGGCGACGCGCGAACCGATCTGCCGCGATAACGCGGCATGCGAGGCGGCGGCCTCGAGAGAAACAGGGCGGCCGAGGGGCGTGCGGGAACACGCTCCCCGGTCGCCTTTCCACTGAGTGAGCCAGTGAATCGGCCAAGGCCCTGCTACCTACCGGTAGGCGGGCCGGATTCTACACCAAGTTTAAAAACGGCTTTCACAATGGCAAATCCGATTGTTCCTTGGATCGGCGGCAAGCGCCGCCTTGCAGATCATCTGATCCCGCGCTTTCCGGCGCACGACTGCTACGTCGAGGTGTTCGCGGGCGGAGCTGCGCTGTACTTTTTGCGTCCGCCGGCGAAGGTTGAGGTCATCAACGATGTCAACGGTGAACTAATCAATCTGTACCGCGTTGTGCAGCATCACCTCGAGGAATTCGTGCGGCAGTTCAAATGGGCGCTGACGAGCCGGCAGGTTTTCGAATGGCTGAAGCTGACGGTCCCGGAAACCCTCACCGATATCCAGCGAGCGGCACGTTTCTACTACCTTCAGAAAATTTGCTTTGGCGGGAAGCTGGAAGGGCAGACGTTCGGGACGGCGACGACGACGCCGCCCGGTTTGAATCTCCTCCGGATCGAGGAGGAACTGTCGGCGGCGCATCTGCGATTGGCGAATACGTTCGTTGAGCGCCTCGATTGGGCGGCCTGCATCGATCGATACGACCGACCGCACACGCTGTTTTATCTCGATCCGCCGTATTACGAGACGGAGGGGTACGGCGTGGCGTTTCCGTTTGCTGAGTACGAAAAGATGGCGGAGCGCCTGCGGTCGATCAAGGGACGTGCAATGGTCAGCCTGAACGACCATGCGGAGATCCGTCGTGTGTTCGACGGATACCACATCGAAACGGTGCCGATTGACTACACGGTCGGGGGCGGAAAGGGAGTCAGCCGGAGCGAGCTGGTCATCTTCAGTTGGGATGATGCTGCGCAACCGGTCGGGTTGTTCTGATCTAGGCCGGGGCATCGACCCCGGTTCAATTTCAACCGTTGTCCAGTCGTAATTTTTGTAAAATGAGATCGCGGGGGCATACCAATTCAACTAGTACCTGAGACTTCAATGAAAAAAAAGTTACTTGCAACTTCCTTCATCGCGATTGCGCTGTCGGCCTGCGGTGGTGGTGACGACGCTGCGTCTTCTACGCCGAGCAAATTCGCGATCAAATTGACGTATTCCGGGCTGCCGCTCGTTAGCCAGCAGAAAACAATGCGCATGGCCGCAGTTGACGCTGCATCCGGGGTTGCGACAGATTCGCAGAAATCGGACGGCCAAGCGACGGTCGACGAGCTTCAGAAGAGGTTCAGCGAGGCAGGGACGGGGATCACCGTTTATCCCGGCGTGATAGACGGAACGACGCTTCACCAGATCGTCATGTCGGTGAACAATGGCGTCGGTCCTACTGCCGACGAGAAACGTAATGCCAAGGTGCCTGTCGTGCAGTCCGAGTGGGTTGTGCTTAATTTCGAGCTGGATGATATGCAAACGGGGAGGAATGATCCGGCTCAGGTTGCAGCATTGGACCGGTTCAAGAGGGATCTGGTTGTGTTTCAAGATCGGCTCTACATCGAGGGCAAGCAGGTCTATAAGATCCTTCCGATTCTTACGTGCGAACTGCCGGCGGGGCAAACGGCTGCGGATGGTTTGAGCGACGTCCTAAAGAGCGTCCCCAACTCGGGTTACCTTCTCGGGTTGCGAGATGCGCCGGATAGGTCGCACATGGGCAATGACTGCCGCACCCCCGATCAAGCGACACGTGATGCTCACATGGCTGCTATCGTGAATCCGGTTGTCGCGAGTTACAACGCAGTCAATCAGCAAGTGAACGACTGTCGAACGAACCCGGCGAGTCGTCCGGAATGGGAGTGCTGGGGCATCGAGCCGGTGAAGAAGTAAATCGGTTGTCTGCTATTCCGGCAACAAGTCGAGCTATGCGGTTGCTCGACTTGTCCTCTAAACTTCCGTCGTCATGTCGGAGGTCGTATGGACAAGCCCGAGATCGACTGGAAAAGGCTCTAAAGAGCACGCAGTGGTGGGCTGGATGCTGACGGCCAAGTGTATTGGTTCGTCGCTCCCAATGCGGCGGCTTGGACCGATTTTCGGTTTTCCGACCCGATTCCGGCTCCTCAATTTGGCTACCTTGGGGACTGGCGAACCAGTCTCACTGAGCGATCGGCCTGAACCGGAGCTGGCCCGCCTCCCGCTGGCGGGCCATTTCACGTTTGCATTCTTAGTCTGATGGTAAAGTGCCTCGACCACGCGGTTGTCGCGGGATACGAAAAGCGCTTTGAGAGGGCGACGATGGCAAATGAAAATATGCGGTTAAGCGAGGCCGGCTGGGCCGCACTGCGGACTCGGGAACAAGCGGTCATGGCCTACTACAACGATCAGGCGAACAACTGCACCTACGGCGTGGGGACGCTCGCCCATACCGGGCCGTGTACGCCCGAAGAACTGCACCGCCCAGTCACTATCGCGCAGGTCAATGCGCAGCTCGCCGCGCGGGTGGGCCGAGCGGAGGCTCAGGTGCGCAGAACCGTCACGCAGCGGGAACTGACGCAAGCGCAGTTCGATGAGCTCGTCAGTTACACCTACAACGCCGGCAATACCGGTGCGTTGGCCGCGTTGCACTCCGCGAACCAGAACAATGACGCCGGAGTCGTGTCGCACATGAATCAGCGCGTCTATGTCCATCCGCGCGATGCCCAAGGGCATCGCCTTCGCCCGATCCGGTCGAACGGACTCGTCAACCGGCGTCGATTGGAAGCCGCCCCGTTTCAACCGCGGGGGGCGCGATGAAGAAGCATTGCCTCTGGTTGCTCATGATGGTGTCGGCGGCCGCGTTCGCTGACCAGACGCCGGCTGACGAGATCTCGGCGCGCAGCGGGCTGCCGGCGAACGAGGTCAACGCGCTGTTGAGCAATTGCGATTCGAGTCAGACCAGCATGAATTTCTGTGCGTGGCGGGACCAGATCGTCGCCGAGCGCGAGCTGCAGCAGGTCGTCGACAGGCAGATCAGCGAGCATCCGGAGCGCAAGGCCGCACTCGAGGCGAAGATTGCGAAGTGGAAGAAGGCCCGTGATGCTTCGTGCGAGAAGTCGGCGCGGAAGGAGTGGGGCGACGGGTCGATGCGGCCGGCGGCGCAGGCAATTTGTGCGACGGCGGTAACGAAGAAGATGACGAAGAAGCTCTCTGCGATCGCCCCCTCAAGTCGTCCTGATCGCGCAAAGTAGTTTTCAATCGTCACGCTAGAACCGCAAATCCACTCATCTATTTCGATTCCGTCCCCAAAACTAACTTCACCTGCCTTTTCGCATACCGGGCCCTGAAATGCCCGGCTGGGCCGACCTTTGACGGAACCAAATAAAAGACCTATTATTAGGTTTCTTGGTGGCGTGCACTGAACGCATCGCAGACACCGCAGACACCGAACGAAGGTAGAAAGATGGAAAGCATTCTTGCGCGCACATCGATTGGAATCAGCGAGCTCAAGGTCAATCCGACCGCAGCAATTGAGCAGGCAGATGGTCCGGTCGCGGTGCTTAACAGAAACAGGCCGGTGGCGTACCTGATCCCTGCTGCCGAATGGGAAGCGATTTGCGACAGACTCGAAGACGTCGAGCTGGCGGCAATCGTACGGGCGCGTCTCGGTCAAGAAGCCGTGAGCGTGAATCTTGAAGACCTATGAACTGAAGTTTGTAGTAGACGCACTAAAAGAGTGGGAGAAGCTGGACAAGACCGTCCGAGAGCAGTTCAAGAAGAAGCTGGCAGAGCGACTCGAAAACCCGCGCGTTCCGTCTGCCAAGTTGAACGGTGACCTTGACAACTGTTACAAAATCAAGTTATTGGCATTCGGTTACCGGCTCGTGTACCACGTCGACGACACGGTCATTACAGTCACGGTGATTTCTGTCGGCAAGCGGGAGCGCAGCGCGGTATATGCGGCTGCGGTGGCGAGGTTGAAGTAAGAGTGAACTGCGCAGAGTCGTTGGTAAAGTGGTTAATGTGGGCGGTTATGATGCGTAGGTTATTGATTTATATCGATTTATGACGGCCTGCAAAGCCGTTTAGGCCGGTTCGACTCCGGCTCGCGCCTCCAAGTAGCAAGAGATAAAGCCCTGATTCGTCAGGGCTTTTCTTTTTTCTGCTCCACTCCATCCTTGTAAGACACTCGCTTGGAGTGGTACAAAGTCGCCTCTAACCAACTAAGAAGCACCGCCAACCACCCGTAGATTGGCTAATTGGCAATCGAGGCGAGCGGACCGCGCATGGCGAACAAACGACTGCGGCCGTCAGGCACGTGGGAATACACAATCAAACGAGCAAAGCTTCTACCAAAGCCACTTTCGCGGATGTTCCAATCCGAGGAGGAGGGTGACGCATACGTTGTCCATTTCAACTTCGAGCGGGAGCGCACTTGGAGCCGATCCATTCGAATTCGCCCGCGTCGTCGGGCGGCGCGTCGACGTCGGCATCGGCCAGACGACGCGGTGGCCGTTTGCGCCGGATCTTCTTCGGCCATGACGGCTTGCGCGCGCCGTGGGGCGTATTGCTGTTCGTCGCGATTTTCGTCGGCGCGATTGCAGGATTCGCGTACGTCTCGCACCGGCTGTTGCCATCGCCCGCCGACGACCAGGCGCTGCCCGTCGCAAACGGCGCGGTCATGGAAACCATGCAACTCGTGTCGGTTGCGCTCGCAACCATCGTGCTCGCTTGGATCGAGCGCCGCTCGCCGTTTTCCTACGGGCTGCAAGGCCGCGCGCGTGCGTCGCGCTTCGCGGCTGGCATCGCGTGCGGCTTCGCGGCGATTTCGGCGCTGGTATTCGTGTTGTCGCAAGCCGGACTGCTGCGCTTCGACGCGCCGGCGATCCACGGCATCCGCGCGTGGGAATACGCGGCCGTCTGGGCCGTGATGTTCCTGATGACCGGGATCTTCGAGGAGTCGCTGCTGCGCGGCTACCTGCTCTATACGCTCGCGCGCTGGCTCGGCTTCTGGTGGGGCGCCGTGTTGCTGTCGGCGCTCTTCGGCGTGCTGCATGTCGTCAGCCCGGACGAGTCGATCATGGGGCTCGCGTCGGCGATGCTGTTCGGTCTCGTCTTCTGTCTGTCACTCTGGTACACGGGGTCGCTCTGGTGGGCGATCGGCTTTCATGCGGCGTGGGATTGGGGCGAATCGTATTTCTACGGCGCGCCGGACAGCGGCCGGCTCGTCGAAGGCGTGCGGCTGACCGCGCATCCCGTCGGCCATACGCTGCTGAGCGGGGGGGCGGCCGGACCCGAAGGCAGCGTGCTGGTCGTGCCGCTGCTCGTCGTCATCGTGCTTGCGATGTGGCGATGGTGGGGGCGCGGTGAGCGAGCTTCGCGGTTCGAGCGGCGCAGCGTCGGTGGCCAGAAAGCGCAGCGATAGAGGCGGATGGCGGGATGCGCAGAACGCGAAGCGGCCGTCTTCAGCCGAATCGGCAGGCGTGCCGATCGTGTGCACGGCCCGCGCCGCGCTTGACCGACCGGGGCGCGAATCCGTCGACTGGCGCGTCTGTCGAAATTCGGTGCGGGTCCCGAGCGTGCCGCCGCGGTGACGGATGAATGCGCGCCTGGGTTCGGGCGTCGATCGTGCCGCTCGGCGGCGATACCGTCCGCAGTGCGTGCGGCCCGGCATCGTCCGGATGCCTGACTTACTTGCCGCGCCGCGCCGCGTTCTCCCACGCGATGTCGACGAACACCCGGCACAGCGCTTCCATGCCTTTTGTATCCTCTTCGTCGAAGCGGCCGATCAGCGGGCTGTCGACGTCCCACACGCCGATCAACGCGCCGTCGCGCGCGACGAGCGGCACGACGATCTCCGACTGCG
Organism: Burkholderia sp. BDU5; assembly: GCF_001522845.1. NCBI lineage: Bacteria > Pseudomonadati > Pseudomonadota > Betaproteobacteria > Burkholderiales > Burkholderiaceae > Burkholderia > Burkholderia sp. BDU5. The sequence continues at coordinate 89,988 of NZ_LOWC01000002.1, forward strand.
AGGCCGAATCGCAAGCGATGTGGCCGGGAAACGCGTGCACGTCGTGCACGACCTGCGTGCTGCGCGTCTGCGCAGCCGTTCCGCACACGCCTTTGCCGAGCGGAATGCGCACGCATGCGGGCTTGCCCTGGAACGGGCCGACGACGAGCTCGCGGCCGTCGTAGAAATAGAAGCCGGCCCAGTTGAGGCCGTCGAGCGAGTGATAGACGAGCGACGAGAAGTTCGCCGCATTGGCGACGACGTCGGTTTCCGTCTCGACGAGCGCGCGCGCTTGTGCGACGAGCGTTTCGTAGAGCGCGGGCTTCGACGACGGAAGGGCTTCGGGGAGCGCAAACATGAGCAATGTGACGTGACGGTTGAACGGCGGCCGCGCGCGGCCGTGGTGGCTTGCGCAGTCTACGGGAATTCGGCGTCGCGCGCGGCGTAACCGCGCGCGATCTGGGCTCGAATCGCGCGTCGCGTCGGACGCTCGCCCGCACGCCTAATCGGGCTCGAGCGCGGCGAAGCGCTGCGCGAGAAAGTCGAGCAGCGCGCGCACGGACGGCAGCAGCCCGCGGCGCGACGCGAACACCGCATGCACGATCTCGCGCCGCGGCGCCCAGCCGGGCAGCAACTGCCGCAGCTCGCCGCGCACGATCTGGTCGTGAACCATCATCGTCGGCAACTGGACGACGCCGACGCCCGCAACGGCGGCCGCGCGCACCGCGAACATCCCGCGCGTGACGAGCCGCGGCCGATGATGGATCGCCGCGTGCGCGCCGCCGGGGCCATGGAGATTCCACGTGTGCTCGTCCTGCGGCGCCCCGATCGCGAGGCTCGGCAGCGCGGCGAGGTCGGCAGGCACGTGCGGCACGCCGGTACGGTCGAGAAGCCGCGGGCTCGCGACAAGGCATTGTCCGCGTTCGGCGAGGACGCGCAGCACGAGATCGCTGTCCTCGAGCGGCGGCGGCCGCACGCGCAGCGCGACGTCGATTCCCTCGCCGACGACGTCGACGCGCCGATTGGTTTCCTCCAGGTGGATCTCGACGAGCGGACATTCGGCCATGAACGCCGCGATCATGTCGCCGACGAGCGTATCGAGTAGCGCGACGGGGCACGTCATCCGGACGATGCCGCGCGGCTCGGCGCGCATCAGCGCGACCGCTTCGTCGGCCGCATCCGCCTCGACAAGCATCGCGCGGCAATGCGTGTAATAGGTCTGCCCGACGTCCGTGACCGCGAAGCGGCGCGTCGAGCGCTGGATGAGGCGCATGCCGATTCGCTCTTCGAGGAGCGCGATCCGCCGGCTGAGCTTCGACTTCGGCATGTTGAGCGCGCGCCCGGCGGGCGCGAAGCCGCCGTGGTCGACGACCTGGACGAAGTAGTAGAGATCGTTCAGATCCCGCATGATTTATCGTTCTCCAGATGGAACGCTGAGTACGATTTGCGCAGACTACCGAAGTTATCGTTCCGATTCTATCTTCTATCCATCGATCGAAGCGATCGCTTCGACCATGAACGAAAGCGAAAGGAGAGGAAGATGAAGAAAATCGTCGGCGTGTACAGCGCGCCTCGCTCGCATTGGGTCGGCGACGGCTTTCCGGCGCGGTCCCTGTTCAGCTACGACAGCCACGGCGCGCATCTGAGCCCGTTCCTGCTGCTCGATTACGCCGGCCCCGCACGCTTCGAGCCGACGACCCGCCGGCGCGGCGTCGGCCGGCATCCGCACCGCGGATTCGAGACGGTGACGATCGTCTATCAGGGCGAAGTCGACCATCGCGACTCGACGGGCGCGGGCGGTCACATCGGTCCGGGCGACGTCCAGTGGATGACGGCGGCGGGCGGCATCCTGCACGAGGAATTCCATTCGGAGCAGTTCGCGCGCAACGGCGGCATGCTCGAGATGGTGCAGCTGTGGGTGAACCTGCCCGCGAAGGACAAGATGTCGGAGCCCGGCTATCAGACGCTCTTGAACGACAGCATCCCGTCCGTCGAGTTGCCCGACGGCGCCGGCCGCGTGCGGGTGATCGCGGGCGAGTTCGACGGCCGTCGCGGGCCGGCGCGCACGCACACGCCGCTCGACGTGTGGGACGTGCGCCTCGAGCAAGGCGGCCGCGCGCGCTTTGGCGTCGACGAAGGCCGCACGCTCGCGCTCGTCGTGCTGCGCGGCACCGTGCTCGTGAACGGCGACGAAGTCGTGCGCGAAGCGCAGTTCGTGCAGTTCGCGCGGGACGGACGCGACGTCGAGATCGAGGCGAACAACGATACGACGCTGCTGTGGCTGAGCGGCGAACCGATCGACGAGCCGATCGTCGGCTACGGGCCGTTCGTGATGAATAGCGAAGCGGAGATCCGTCGGGCGGTCGACGATTTCAACAGCGGCCGCTTCGGCAAGATGAGCGCGTAAGCGCGGCGCCCCGCGACGAGCGGGGCTTTTTTCTATGCGCGGCTGTCGCGAACGAGCGCGCGTGTGCGGATGATGTCGCTGAGACGAGCGTCGGCATTGCATCCGCATCCACATCCACATCCACATCCACATCCACATCCACATCCGCGTTCGCGGCCGCGAGCCCGTCCGAGGCATAATCGATCATTCCGCGCTTTGCAGCAGCGCCGCCATTCATTCGGAATTTCGATCATGTCTTCATCCACGACCGCCGCTTCGTCCGTTATCGCCGGGGAGCCGCCGGCATCGCTCGAATGGCGCTGGAAGCCGTTCGACGCGCTGACGCCACAGGAAATCTACACGATCCTCGCCGCGCGCAGCGACGTGTTCGTCGTCGAGCAGAACTGCGTGTACCGCGACATCGATCACGCCGATTCCGACGCGTGGCACCTCGGTGCATACGACGCGCAAGGCCGTCTCGCGTGCTATCTGCGCGTGCTGCTGCCCGACGCGGCGGAGCCGGATATCCGCATCGGCCGCGTGCTGACGACGCAGCCGTTTCGCGGAATGGGTCTTGGCAACGCGATGCTCGCGGCCGCGCTCGAGCGCATTCGCGCGCAATGGCCCGGCACGCCGGTCAGCCTGCACGCGCAGGCGCATTTGCAGAAGTTCTACGGCGCGTTCGGTTTCGCGCCCAGTTCGGACGTGCACGACGAAGACGGCATTCCGCACGTGTGGATGCGTTCGCCCGCGCGATGAACGCCGCGCCGAACCCGCCGATGCGGCATGCGGGTTCGGTGCGTATCGCGATCGTCAAGATGCCGAGCGGGCGGCGCGGGCGCGCGCGAGTTCGGCGTGCGCCGATCGCTCGTCGGCCAGCCGGCCGCGTGCGGACAGCCGCATCCAGTGCCGCAGCGCGATCAGCGCGCCGATCACGCTCATCATCGAGCCGGGAATCCACAGCAGCAGCCCGCCGATCTGCTGGTCGCGCAGCGGGCTCAGCCACGTGAACGCGCGTCCGCAGATCGAATAGATCGGATAGAGCTCGTGCGGCGTGAAGAAAATCAGCGCGCCGAGCAGGATCTGCGGCGGGATCGCCGCGACGGCGATCAGGATGCGGCGCCCCGGCGCGAGCCGCGCGGGCGGCGCGGGACGCGGATCGACGACGAGCCACCAGAACAGCAGTCCGTCGATCACCATGCTCCAGTTCATCACGCGATAAAGCCGCCAGTCGAGCATCGCGACGAAGTGGATCGGCGACAGCAGCCAGAAATAGATCAGGCCGACGAACAGCACGACCGCGACGACCGGATTGAACACGACGTCGAGCGTCGCGCGCACGACCGGCTGCGCGAGCGCGGGGCGCACGTAGCGGCGCCGCCACGCGAACGGGATGCCCGCGCGGATCGCCGCGCCCGGATACGACAGCGCAATGAAGAACGGCCCGAGGTGATGCAGCACCAGATGCTGCGCGCGGTGCATGAAGAACTCGTGCTCGAAGAAGTAGTCGAGCCGCGTGTGCAGCGCGACGTAGAGCGCCGTCAGCCCGAGCCAGAACGAGAACTGCCGCAGCGGCGACACCTTCGCCTTGCGCGCGCCGCGCGCGAACAGCACGCCGGCGACGAGCACGGCGATCACGACGGTGGGCGACGGCTCCCACGGCTCGAGCCAGTACAGCAGGTTCATCGCGCGGGACTTACTTGGCGGTCGCGGGCGACTTCACGACGAACGGCGCATCGAGCTTCTCGCCATCGGAGAACTGCATGTGCAGATGCACGGTGTCGCCCGGCTTGATCGCGCGCTTCGGCTCTTCGAGCATGAAGTGATAGCCGCCCGGCGCGATGTCGGCCTTGCCGCGCGCGGGGATCGTCAGCTTGTCGACCATCTCCATCTTCTGCGTCGAGCCGTTCGACACGGTCTGATGCAGCATCGTCATGCCGTACTCGGGACTCTCGACCTCGACGAGGTCGATCGGCTTGTCGCTCGTGTTGACGAGCGTTACGTAGCCCGCGGCGGGCAGCTTGTTCGGCAGCCAGCGCACCCATGCGTTCTGCGCGCTGATCGAAGCGGCGCCGGCGGCATGGGCGTGCAGACTGAGCGAGAGGGCGGCGAGCGCGGCGAGGGATTTCAGTTTGAGCGTCATCGGCTAGGCGGTAAGTGAGTTCCGGTTCAGGAACGGTTGACGATGATCCGGCGCAGATCGGCGGCGATCGCGTCGGGGGAATCCTGATCGGTCGCGAGCAGGCGCGCGCGGCCTCGTGCATCGAACACGTAGACGGCGGAGCTGTGCGTGACCTCGTAGTTGCCGTTCGGATCGCGCTTTTCCATCTGATACGCGACGCGGTAGCGCTTCGCGAGCGACTCGATCTGCCGCTCGCTGCCGGTGAGGCCGTACGCATGCTCGGCGTCGAATGCGCCGACGTAGTCGCGCATCGCGGCCGGCGTGTCGCGCGCCGGGTCGACCGACACGAACAGGATGCGCACGTCGTCGCGCGCATCGGGACCGAGCAATGCGAGTACCTGCATCAGGCGTGCCATCGTCTCGGGGCACACGTCCGGGCAATGCGTGTAGCCGAAGTAGACGAGGGCGGCGCGGCCGCGGAACGCAGATGCTTCGATCGGCTTGCCGTCTTCGCCCGTGAGCGAGAACGTCAGGTCGGGCAGATGGCCCGTCACGTTCGCGAGGCGCCAAGGCTCGCCGCGCGGCGTGCAGCCGGCGAGCGCGGCCGCCGCCGCACCTGCGGCGGCGAAGCGGATCACGCGCGGGATCACGCCCGTGCGGCGGGCGGAAGCCGGCGATGCGGCGCGCGTGCGCGTCGCGAAAAGGGGAAACGGCATCGGCGAATTCGGTTCGAAGCAATCGTGCGCGACGGCGACGCGCGGCAGTCTCGGGCTCGATCGCGGCGCGTGGCGCGGACGCCATGGATGTCGCATCGATCGCGCCGCGCCCGGCTGCGGGCCGCGAGCCGAGCGCCGCGGCGGATCGGCGTCGCGCTGTTTCTGTTAGCGGTTGCGACTGTAGCGCAATTTGATCGGGATCGTCTTTTCGAAACGCGCGCGGCGCACCGAACCGGGGCAAAATGTCGCAGCGATGCGCATGCGTCGGCCGCGCGTCGCAGGTCCGCGCTTTTGTTCATCCTGCACGAGGCGCGGTAAGATGCGCACATTCGCCCGGCGGGCGCGCCCGCCGGCAGCCATTCTCATCAGCGAATCGATGCAATCCATCCCGCTTTCCCTTCCTCTCACCCGCACCGCGTTCTTCTTCGATTTCGACGGCACGCTCGTCGACCTCGCACCGACGCCCGACGCGATCCAGGTGCCGCCCGACGTGCCCGCGCTCGTCGACGCGCTGCGGCGGCTGGCGCACGGCGCGGTCGCGATCGTGTCGGGGCGCGGCATCGACAGCATCGACGCGTTCCTCAAGCTGCCCGATCTGCCCGTGGCCGGCCTGCACGGCGCCGAACGGCGCGACGCCAACGGCGACACGCAGCGGATCGGCTTCGACGATCCGCGTCTGCTGCGCATCGAGCGCGAGCTCGCGGCGGTCGTCGACCGGCATCCGGGCATGCTGCTCGAGATCAAGGGCGCGGCGCTCGCGCTGCACTTTCGCAACGCGCCCGAGCGCGAAAGCGTCGCGCGTGCGGCGGCGGAGCGGCTCGTCGCAGACTATCCGGACGCGTACGTGCTGCAGCCGGGCAAGATGGTGTTCGAGATCAAGCCGAAGGGTGTCGACAAAGGGCGCGCGGTCGCCGCGTTCCTGAACGAGCCGCCGTTCGCCGGCCGCATGCCGGTGTTCGCCGGCGACGATCTGACCGACGAGCAGGGCTTCGCCGTCGTCAACGCGAACGGCGGGCTGTCGATCAAGGTCGGCGCGGGCGACACGACGGCGCGCACGCGCATCGATTCGGTCGCCGCGTTCCGCGAGCAGGTCGCGCGCTGGATCGACGCGGGGCGCGCGTCGGCATGAGTCGTCTCATCATCGTCTCGAATCGGGTCGCGCCGATCTCGGAGGGGGAGCCGGCCGCGGGCGGCCTCGCGATCGGCGTCTACGACGCGCTGAAGGAAACGGGCGGCATGTGGTTCGGCTGGAGCGGCGACGTGGTCGCGTCCGGCGCGCCGCAGATCCGCGTCGAAGAGCACGGCCCCGTCACGTTCGCGACGATCGGCCTGTCGCGCCGCGACTACGACCAGTACTACCGCGGTTTTTCGAACGCGACGCTGTGGCCCGCGTTCCATTACCGCGCGGACCTGATCCAGTTCGATCGCCACGAGTTCGAAGGCTACTCGCGCGTGAACGTGTGGCTCGCGCAGCAGCTCGTGCCGCTCTTGCGCGACGACGACGTGATCTGGGTGCACGACTATCACCTGATTCCGTTCGCGCAAGCGCTGCGCGCGGCGGGCGTGAAGAACCGGATCGGCTTCTTCCTGCACATTCCGTTTCCGGCCGCGCAGGTGCTCGTCAACGTGCCGCCGCATCGCGAGCTCGTCGAGGCGCTGTGCTCGTTCGACCTGCTCGGCTTCCAGACCGAAACCGATTTGCGCGCGTTCTTCGAGTACGTCGAATACGAAGCGGGCGGCGCCGTCGATCGCGCCGCGCATCCGGCGCGCGTCCACGCGTTCGGGCGCACGCTGCGCGCGGCCGCGTATCCGATCGGCGTCTATCCGGACGAGATCGCCGCGCTCGCGAAGGCGGGCGAGAACGGCCGCGCGGTGAAATCGCTCGCGGCGTCGCTGCGCGGCCGGCAACTCGTGATGAGCGTCGACCGGCTCGATTATTCGAAGGGACTCGTCGAGCGTTTTCGGGCGTTCGAGAAGCTGCTCGAGCACGAGACGTCGTTTCGCAATCACGTGTCGTTCCTGCAGATCGCGCCGTCGACGCGCGCCGACCTGCGCGCGTACCAGGACATCCGCCGGCAGCTCGAAGGCGAGTCGGGGCGTATCAACGGCCGTTTCGCGGAGCTCGACTGGGCGCCGATCCTCTACATCCACCGGCAGTACGAGCGCACGGTGCTCGCCGCGCTGTACCGGCTCGCGCGCGTCGGCTACGTGACGCCGCTGCGCGACGGGATGAACCTCGTCGCGAAGGAGTACGTGTCCGCGCAGGACCCGGACGATCCCGGCGTGCTCGTGCTGTCGCGCTTCGCGGGCGCCGCGTACGAATTGACGGGGGCGCTGATCGTCAATCCGATCGATATCGGCGGGATGGCCGACGCGTTGTCGCGTGCGCTGTCGATGCCGCTCGCCGAGCGGCGCGCGCGTCACGCCGACATGCTCGCCCGGCTGCGCGAGAACAACGTGTCGGTGTGGCGCGACAACTTTCTGCGGGATCTCGGGCGATAGGGCGCGGCGCAGGCTGGCTGCTGCTGCTTCCCGGTGTTCGGGGCAACGCGTTCGCGTGCGCAATGTGTGTCGAGATCGATATTTGCGAAGCCAGAGAGCCGGGACGCAACGTGCGAGACGCTAGACGCGAAAGGCTGGACATGGCGACTGCCGGGCGCCGCGCCAATCGTTCATGGCGCGTACAACGAAAAGGCCCGACCGGCATATGCCGGTCGGGCCTTTTTACTGTTGAGGCCCGTGCTGTCCACTTCGTGCCGATCGAGGCCGAGCAGTATCGACTGACACCGTCGCGCGCTGCGGCCCGCGAGGCGTGCCGCACGGCACGCGACGTTACGCGACGCGCTCGTCTCCCGCCGCCGACGAGTCTTCGCCGCCACGGCGCTCCGCCGGCGCGGGCAGGTGCCGGCCGCCGTGCTGTTTCGCGAGCAGGTCGCGATAGAGGCCCGGGCGGCTGCGCAGCACGTCGGGGCTGCCGTCGTCGATCACCTTGCCTGCGCTCATCACGATGATCCGGTCGAAGTTGCGCAGCGTCGACAGCCGGTGCGCGATCGCGATCACCGTGCGGCCCGTCATCAGCCGGTCGAGCGCCGCCTGGACCGCTTCCTCGGATGCGCTGTCGAGCGCCGACGTCGCCTCGTCGAGGAGCAGGATCGGCGCGTTCTTCAGGATCGCGCGCGCGATCGCGATCCGCTGACGCTGGCCGCCCGACAGCTTCACGCCGCGATCGCCGACGATCGTCTCGAAGCCTTCCGGCATCGCCTCGATGAACTCGGTGCAGCGCGCTTCGCGCGCGGCGGCGAGCACTTCCTCGTGCGTCGCGTCGGGGCGGCCGTACGCGATGTTCTCGTAGATCGACCGGTGAAAGAGCGAGATGTCCTGCGGCACGAGCGCGATCGACTGGCGCAGGCTCTCCTGCGTGATCGAGCCGAGGTCCTGGCCGTCGATCCGGATCGCCCCTTGCTGGATGTCGTAGAAGCGCTGCAGCAGCGCGAGCACCGTCGACTTGCCCGCGCCCGACCTGCCGATCAGGCCGACGCGCTGGCCGGGTTCGATGTGCAGGTCGAAGTGGTCGAGGATCGACCGGCGGTGCGGATACGCGAACGTCACGCGCTCGAAGTCGACGCGGCCGCCGCGCGGCGCGAGCGCGACGGCGTCCGAGCGGTCGGGCATCCCGTGCGGCTCGAGGAGCGTCTTCACCGCTTCGGCGAGGCGCGCGACGTGCTGCGTGACGTCGACGAGCGCGACGGCGAGGTCGCGCGTGCCGTGCAGGATCGTGAAGCCGAGCGAACTGACGAGGACGATGTCGCCTGACGTCGCGCGGCCCTGGTCCCACAGCCACAGCGCCCAGCCGAGGAGGCCCGCCGACAGCATCGCGGTGATCACCGCGTGCAGCAGACGCAGCTTCTCCAGATAGAGCAGGCTCTGCTGGCGCGCGTCCATTTCGGCCTTGACGGTCGCGCCGAAGCGCTTCTGCTCGCGCAGCGTCATGCCGAACGCGCGCACGAGGCCCATATTGCCGATTACGTCGACGAGCTCGCCGTCGACGGCCGCGGCCTTCGCGGCGAAGCGGTGGTGGCGCACCGAGCCGCGCCTCGCGAGCTTGAACAGCACGATCGCGAGCACGGCCGAGCACGACAGCAGGCCGAGCGCCATCAGCGGATTGACGACGATGATCATCAGGATCGCGCCCATCACCGCGATGCACGGCGGCAGCACGTTCCACGCCATCGTGTTCTCGGCCGTGTAGATCGCGTTCGACGTCGCCGTGATCCGGCTCGCGAGCGTGCCGGGCTGCTTCTCCGCGTAGTAGGTCTGCGAGTGGCCGCTCAGATACTGGAACAGGTCGCGGCGCAGGTCGCCCGTCACCGCGACGAACGTGTGCGCGGCGACCCAGCCGCCGACGCGCCACAGCAGGTTGTCCGCGGCGATGAGGCCGACGAGGAGCGCGAACGCGCCCCAGAGCGGGCCCGGATGATGGCGGCCGGCCGCGAGCACGTCGATCAGGTGCTTGATCGCATATTGCGAGCCGAGTGCGCAGCCGACCGCCGCGAGTACGCTCGCGAGCACGATGACGTGCGCGACGGGGTGCATCCGGATGTAGCGGAACAAAAACGCGAGCGGCCGATTGGCGTAGCTCGCGAGCTTCGCGTTGTAGACGTTGCGCTGGGCAGGGTTGAGAGCTTCCAAAATCAGTGCGTGTGGTGAAACGAGGGTTGAACGCCGCGTCCGAACGTCGCGCCGAGAAGCAGGCGAAAGCCGGCATTGTAATCAAGCCGGTGCGTCGCGCTGCGCCCGAGTTGCGTAACGCCGGGGTATGCGACTCATTTTGGGATAAAATTTTGCGTCTTGTGGCGCGTTCCTCTCGTCGTTCGACGAAACCGCCGCGCGCACGGCCTGTCCGCGCATGGAGCGGGGCAGACGCAACTACTCTAAGACGGTCTTCAGGTCAGGAGATTGGCAAAGTGTTGCGTCTTTGTAACAACGTAAAGACTTTGAAATGTTGTGCGCCGCACTGTCCGCGACACCCGATAATCGCCCTCGGGTTTGCCCTTAGGTGTTTTACTGGAACCTGTCAACGGATTCTCCGCTGAAACGTTAACTGCGCGTGCGGCGCGGCCTGCGAGGCAACGCAGCTTCAGTGTCGCGAGCCGGCTCGCCGGACGTCCAACCGACGTCGCGGCGGCGTTCGGCAGGCGGGCGATCGACCCGCTGCTTTATTTTTTGCCGTTTTTTAGGAGTTACACATGCGAATCGCTCAAATCGCTCCGTTGCACGAAGCGGTTCCCCCGAAACTGTACGGCGGTACCGAACGGGTGGTGTCCTATCTGACCGAGGCGCTCGTCGAGATGGGACATGACGTCACGCTCTTCGCGAGCGGCGATTCGCAGACCTCCGCCAAGCTCGAGGCCGTGTGGCCGCAGGCGCTGCGCCTGGATCCGACGATCCGCGACGTGATGGCGCCGCACATGCTGCTGCTCGAGGAAGTGCGCCGCCGCGCGGACGAATTCGACGTGCTGCACTTCCACATCGACTATTACCCGTTTCCGCTGTTCTCGCGCCAGCCGGTGCCGCATCTGACGACGCTGCACGGCCGCCTCGACCTGCCGGAACTGCAGCCGATCTTCAACACGTTCGACAACGTGCCCGTCGTGTCGATCTCCGACAACCAGCGTGTGCCGCTCCCGCAGGCGAACTGGCTGTCGACCGTCTATCACGGCCTGCCGGAAAACCTGCTGAAGCCGATCCCGGACGTGAAGCCGGGCTATCTCGCGTTCCTTGGCCGCATCTCGCCGGAGAAGCGCGTCGACACGGCGATCCGGATCGCCGAGCAGGCCGGCATGCCGATCAAGATCGCGGCGAAGCTCGACAAGGCCGACCGCGCGTACTACGAAGAGAAGATCAAGCCGCTCTTCTCGCTGCCGCACGTCGAGTACATCGGCGAGATCAGCGAAGCCGAGAAGGCCGAGTTCCTCGGCAACGCGCACGCGCTGCTGTTCCCGATCGATTGGCCGGAGCCGTTCGGCCTCGTAATGATCGAGGCGATGGCGTGCGGCACGCCCGTCATCGCGTTCAAGCGCGGCTCGGTGCCTGAAGTGATCGACAACGGCGTGTCGGGCTTCGTCGTCGAGGACGAGCTGTCGGCCGTCGCCGCCGTCAAGCGTCTGCACACGCTGCCGCGCGAGCGGGTGCGCGGCGCGTTCGACGCGCGCTTCACGTCGAAGGTGATGGCGCAGAACTACCTGAAGGGCTACGAAGAGTTGCTGCGCCAGAAGCGCCGCACCGTGCTGCGCGAAGTCAACGCAGGCTGACGCGTCGCGTCTTTCCAGCGCGCGAGGTCTGCGGGGATGTGCTTGCGCGCCGCACGCTTCATCGATGCCCCGCCCGGGCCCACCGGGCGGGGCATTTTGCATTCGGGGCCGGGAACCCGGCCGATCCGGGCGCGCGCGCCCGGCATCTGTTGTATCCGCGCCGCGCCGCCGCGCTCCGAAACGCCGCAAACCGGCGATTTGCGGCGCGGGGGCGTCAGCCGACCTAGTAATGTCCCTATAATGGCCGTGCCGTAAAATCAGGCCCCGGCAAGGCCGTCAAGAGGAGAGAGTTTTGGCGAGAACGAAAACCACGCGCGCGAATCCGGCTCCCGGCTCGGGCGTCATTTTCGCGTTGCGAGCCATCGGTCTCGTGCTGCTCGCCCGCTGGCTCTTCTCGATGTCTCTGATGGGCTATCGCGCGTCGCTGTCGGCGATGGCGTCGTCGCCGTGGGCATGCATCAACGTCGTCCTCATCTTCCTGCTGCTCGTGCTCCCCGGCGCGCAGGCGCGCGCCGAGCGGCCGTTCCATCCGCTTCCGCAGTGGCTGCGCCAGGCGCTGCGCTTCTTCGCGTTGCTCAGCTTCCTGTTCGCCGTATGGTCGGTCGGCGTGTTCGCATGGGCGGCCGGCTGGCGCCGCGCGCTGCACGCGCTGACGGTCAGCAACGGCTGGCTCGTCGCCGCGCCCGCGCTCTATGCGGCCGTCGTCTGGATGTGCCGGCCGCGCGCGCTGTGGCGCACGAACGTCGCCGCGCGCCGCTACGCGATCGGCCGCTATGCAATCTCGCTCGATACGCTGACGCGCACCGTCGTCGTCTGGATGGAAAGCCGCAAGGTCGGGCAATACGACGCGCGCGAGCTGTCGGTCCGCTGGCCGAAGGGCGCCGCGCCTCGGTCCGTCGAGCCGCGATCCGTCGCGCCCGCCGCAGCCGACGCGGCCGACGCCGACGCGCCCGCCGCATCGCTTTCTTCGCCGCGAACGGCAGCGTCCGCGCCGCCCGCGCAGGGGAACGGCCGGCGGTTCGCGCGACCGAAGATCGAGCTGCTGTGGGATTCGCCCGCCGCAGTCGGCCATAACCGCCAGATCGTGATGCGCGTGCCGCTCGCGACGGAAGGCGACCGCGTCGCGGCGCGCGCGCTCGACGCGTCGCTCAAGCAGATCGCGTGACGCGGGCGGGCCGGCTCGTGCCGCCGCGTTCGCTTCGCCGACACCAGGAGGACCGATGTTGACCGTTCGATGGTTGCTTGCAGCCGTCCATCTGCTCGCGTTCGGTTTCGCGTTCGCGTCGATCGCCGCGCGCAACCGCGCGCTGCGGCGCGTCGCTGCGTCGCGGCAGTCCGCCGATCTGCCCGCCGTGTTCATGGCGGACGCGATCTGGGGCGTGTCCGCGCTCGTGCTGATCACGACGGGCATTGTCCGTGCGTTCGGCGGCTTCGAGAAAGGCGGCGAATACTATCTGCACGCGCCGCTCTTTCATCTGAAGATGGGCGCGCTCGCGCTGATCCTCATGTTCGAACTGATTCCGATGATGGGGCTCGTCCGCTGGCGCGTCACCGCGCGCCGCGGGATGCTGCCCGACCTCGCTCGCGCGCCCGCGTATGCGCGGATCGGCCATGTTCAGGCGGCGCTCGTCGTCGTGATCGTGTTTGCCGCGGCCGGGATGGCGCGCGGCGTAGGGCTCTGACGCACGCCGGGCATCGCGCGTGCGCGGCGGCTGTCGCGTGCGCGGGGCTCGCGTGTCGATGCGTCGCCGACGGCGAATGCACCGATGCGCGCGGCGATCGACGCGTCGCGCGTGCGTCGGCCCTTTCCATGTGCGCGACGGCGGCTGCCCGCAAGGCATTGCGGGCGCGGTTGCGTGCGCGAGCCGGACGTGCGTCGGCGCATGACGACCCACGTCGCGTGACTGCCGCGCTCGCTTGCCGCTTCACATCTGGCCGCCCGCGCCGCGCGGGTTTCCTCCGTTAAACGACGTTCTTCTCGACGATCGGCCGGCCAGCCAGCACGCGCTCGAAGCCGAGCGGCGACAGGTCGAGCGACGCGTACCGTCCGTGCAGGATCAGCTCCGCGACGCCGCGCCCCGTCGCCGGCCCTTGCTGCAGCCCGTGCCCCGAGAAGCCGTTCGCGAAGATGCAGTTGTCGACGGCCGGATGCGGCCCGATGATCGCGTTCTGGTCGAGCACGTTGTACTCGTAGTAGCCCGACCAGCTGCGCACGACTCGCAGCGCCTCGAACTGCGGCACGCGATGTGCGAGCGTCGGCCAGATCAGGTCGTCGAAGAGCGCGTGGTCGACGTCGTCGAGCGGCAGATCGTCGAAGTCGCGCTCGGACGGCGGCGCCGCGCCGCAGATGAACGACGCGCCTTCCGGCCGGAAGTAGACGCCGCTCGGATCGACGACGAGCGGACAGCGCGGCAGCGCGGCCGGCGACGTCACGCTGAAGATGCTGCGGCGGCGCGCATGGACGGGCAGCTCGACGCCGACGAGCGCCGCGATCGTGCGCGCCCACGGTCCGGCCGCGTTGACCATCGCGTCGCAGTCGTATGCGTGGCCGTCGCTCGTCAGCAGCCGCGTCACGCGGCGTCCGTCGACGCGCGCGCCCGTCACGTCCGCGCTCACATACTGCGCGCCGAGCGCACGCGCTTTCTTGCGCAGCGCCTGCACGAGCCCGTAGCCGTCGAACCAGCCTTCGCCGCGCTCGCCGTAGCAGCCGGCCGCGAGATCGTCGGTGGAAAGCCACGGGAACGTCGCGGCGAGCGCGTCGCGGCTCAGATAGCGGATCTGCGCGCCGAGCGACGTCTGCAGCGCGTGGTTCTCGCGCAGCGTCGCGTCGCCTGCCGGCGTCGCGAGAAACAGATAGCCGCCTTCGTGCAGATCGATCGACGGATGCTCGCCGTCGATCGCGAGCCGCTCGCCGAGCGAGCGCAGGAACTCGATTCCGAAGAGCGACATCCGGATCGAGAGCGGCGTCGAGAACTGCTGGCGGATCGATGCCGCGGACAGCGCGGACGATGCGCGCGCATAGGTCGGATCGCGCTCGATGACGGTCACGGAGACGCCCGGATCCATCGTGCGCAGGAAATAGGCGGTTGCGCTGCCGATCACGCCGCCGCCGACGATGACGACTTTCGAATGCATCGAAACTCCATGGGATGGGCGCGATGCGCGCCGGTCGAGAGACGGGCCGCGCGCGTGCAGCGCGTCGCGTGCGGCCTGCGGAAATCAGGGATGGCCGATCAGCCTCCCTTCGTGACGATCGTCTGCCACGCGCCGTTCTTCACCTGGTAGAGCGTCGACATTCCGCTCTTCAGCGAGCCGTCGCCCGCGAACGCGATGCGGCCGGTGATGCCCTCGAAGTCGGCCTTCTTCAGCGTGGGCTGATAGGCGCCCGGATCGGTCGAGCCCGCCGCCTGCATCGCCTTGATCGCGGCCCACGTCGCGTCGTAGCCGAACTGCGCGTACGACAGCACGTCGACGCCGAATCGTTTCTTGAAGCGCGCCTCGAAGTCCTTGCCCTGCGGCAACTGGTCGAGCGGCCGGCCGTATTCCCACGCCATCGCGCCTTCCGCGGCGGGGCCGGCGATCTTGATGAACTCGGCGTCCTTCACGCCACCGCCGCCGACGAACTGCGCGGTGAGGCCCAACTGCTTCATTTGCTTGATGAAGTTCGCGGCGAGCGAATCGAGGCCGCCGAAGAAGATCAGATCGACGTTCTTGCTCTTCAGGCTCGTGATCTGCGCGCGGAAATCGACGGCCTGGTTGCTCGTGTATTCGCGCGCGACGATCGCGCCGCCCGCGGCCTTCACGGCCTTGTCGAATTCGTCGGCTTCGCCCTGGCCGAACGCCGTGCGGTCGTCGACGATCGCGATCCGCTTCGCCTTCGACACGTCGACCGCATAGCGGCCCGCGTTGCCCGCGTTCTGGCCGTCGGTCGCGATCACCATGAACACGTGCGCGAGCCCGCGCGACGTGATGACGGGATTCGTCGCGGCCGGATCGATGACGGGGATGCCCGCCTTGTCGTAGACGACCGACGCAGGAATCGTCGTGCCCGAATTGAAGTGGCCGACGACGACCGCCACCTTCTTGTCGACGAGGCTCTGCGCGGCCTGCACGCCGATCCGCGGATCGGCCTGGTCGTCCTCGACGACGAGCTCGAAGCGCGCGGGCTTGCCGGCGATCTTGATCTTCTGCGCGCGGGCGTCGTCGAGCGCGAGCTGCACGCCGTTTTGCAGATCCTTGCCGTAGCCCGCATTGACGCCCGTGAGCGGCGCGGCGAAACCAACCTTGACGGGGGTGTCGTCGGCGGCGCGCGCGGCGCCGGTTGCGCCGCACGCGAGCGCGGCGGCGAAGGCGAGGGAGGACAGTGATGGGCAGAGTCTCATGTTCATTCCTTGTAGCGATGCACGAACGGGACGCGAGAAGCGCGGATGCGAGATGCCGATGCCGCCGCCGGCTTGGCGGGAGCGGCGATGGCTATCCGATTTATAGAAGGCCAAATTGGACGAGTCTTGTTGATTTGCGGCGCATCGGATGCGGATTTGCGCATAGCCGTGCGGTGGCGCGAGAGGTCGGCGAGCGGCGGGGAAGCGTGGATTCTGCAGACTGTTGGCGAAGTTCGGCGTGCGCGTGCGCGAGCCTGTGTGTGGCGCATTGCAGCAGAAGTCGACGAAGCGATGTCGGGCGCTCGGAAGCGGTGGGGGAGGTTCGGACGGGCGGCGGCGGCTGGCTTCTCGCGGCGCAGGTGAGGCGGACGATGGACGGCCGGAGGGCCGCGTGTCCGGATGGCGGCGAGATAGCGAGATAGCGAGCGACGGGACGGCGCGCGCGTGACGTGCCGCGTAGCGAAGAGAGGACGGCGCGGTGCTTTCCTTTCACGCGAAGCGCCGATTTCGTATGACGGACCACCGGCGCGCGCCGGACCGATCGAAAAGTTGCGCGGCAAGTGCGCTGTGCTGCGCGCGTCTCGTCGCGAGTCCTGAAGAGCGGCCCGGCGGGCATCGATCAGTCATGCGGCTGCGCGACCGGGCGTCGCGCAGCCGGACGATCGCCTGCGTACGTCCCGTACGTCGCGCGCGCCGCTTCAGGGGCGCGCGCAATCGCACGAGGCGACGCTCAGACCGTCGCGATCAGCGGATCGCTCGTGCTCGGCCGGCCGGTCTCGACGTGCCCCGCGAAGCGGCGCAGGAAGCCGTTCGGCGTGCCGTCGGAGACGGTCAGGTCGTACCAGCTTTGGCTGTCGCGCAGATCCCAGTAGTCGTTGATTCGCTGACCGGGCTTCAGCTCGTAGACACGCGGGCTGTCGTTGCCGTACGCGTTCGCCACCGTGAGCCGCACCGTCGCGCGGCCGCGGTTCGACAGGCGCAGCGTGAGGTTGCCGTTCGCGACGTCGTAGCCGTAGATCACCTCCGGGTTCGCGGCGACGCCGAGCGCCGCCGCGGTCGAGCCGCGGAACTGGCACAGGAAGCCGTTCGGACCGTACACGGTCAGGTCGTAGAGGCTCAGCGTGAGCGCCGTGCTCCATTCGTCCGACAGCCGCTTGCGCGCTTCGACCGTGTACGCCCACGGACCGTCGATGCGATTCGCGGCCGTCACCTGGAACGCCGCGCCCGCGCGGCCCGTGTTCGCGAACGTCAGCTTGAACTTGCCCGTCGACGTGTCGATGCGGCCGAACGCGAAGAGCTCGTACGGCAGCGCGCGAGCGGCGCGCAGGCCCGCTTCCTGTTTCGGCATCGACTGCACGACGGGCGGCACTGGCACGTAGCTCGGATGGCGGTTGCGATCGGGCGGCGCGTAGCCGCTCGTGTCGGGCAGTTGCGGCCAACTGCCGTCGGGGCTCGAGAAGTTGAACGCGGACGTGAGGTCGCCGCACACCGCGCGGCGCCACGGCGTCACGTTCGGCGCGCGCACCGTATAGCGGTCATTGAAGCGCGCTTCGATGAATTGCAGCAGCGACGTGTGATCGAACGTCTGCGAGCAGACCCAGCCGCCTTTCGTCCACGGCGACACGACGAGCATCGGCACGCGCGGCCCGAGCCCGTAGGGCCCGGCCATGTGCTTCGCGTCGCCCGGGAAGATCTCGCCCGCGGTCGATACCGTCGACAGCCCGTTGTCGCGCGATTGCGGCGCGAACGGCGGCGCGACGTGATCGAAGAAGCCGTCGTTCTCGTCGTACGTGATGAAGAGCGCGGTCTTGCTCCACACGTCCGGATTCGACGTCAGCGCCTTCAATACCTGCTCGACGTACCACGCGCCGTAGTTCGACGGCCAGTTCGGATGCTCGGAATACGCTTCCGGCGCGCAGATCCACGACACCTGCGGCAGCGTGCCGTTCTTCACGTCCTGCTGCAGCACGTCGAAGAGGGTGCCGCCCGCGCTCACGTTCGTGCCCGTGCGCGCCTTGTCGTACAGCGGGCTGCCCGGCTGCGCGTCGCGGTACTGGTTGAAGTAGAGCAGCGAGTTGTCGCCGTAGTTGCCGATGTACGGATTCTGCGTCCAGCCCCACCCGCCCGCGGCGTCGAGGCCCGTGCCGATGTCCTGATAGATCTTCCACGACACGCCCGCCTGCTCGAGCGTCTCCGGATACGTGCTCCAGCCGTAGCCGGCTTCCTCGTTGCCGAGCACGGGGCCGCCGCCCGCGCCGTCGTTGCCGACGTAGCCCGTCCACATGTAGTAGCGGTTCGGATCGGTCGAGCTCGGGATCGAACAGTGGTATGCGTCGCAGATCGTGAACGCGTCGGCGAGCTGGTAGTGGAACGGGATGTCGTTGCGCTCGAGGTACGCCATCGTCGTCGTCCCCTTGTTCGCGATCCAGCGGTCGCAGCGGCCCTTGTTCCAGGCGCCGTGCGTGTCCTGCCAGCCGTGCGGCAGGTCCTGCAGGAACTGCATGCCGAGATTGGACGCGTTCGGATGGAACGGCAGCAGCTCGGCCGGGCCCGCGAGCACCGGCTGATGAAACACCGACTTGCCGTTCTGCATCACGAGCGGGCGCGGATCGCCGAAGCCGCGCACGCCGCGCAGCTTGCCGAAGTAATGGTCGAACGAGCGGTTTTCCTGCATCAGGACCACGACGTGCTCGATGTCGCGGATCGTACCGGTGCGGCGGTTCGCGGGAATCGCGAGCGCTTCGCGGATCACGGGCGGAAAGAACTGCAAGGCGGCGGCGCCCGCCGTGCCGGCGGCGAGGCGCAGAAAGTCGCGGCGATTCTGTTTGGTCATGTTGTCGCTTCCTTGTTTGGAGTGGGGGCAAGACCGCCGGAGCGGCAGCGGCCGAATGGAAGTTGGTCGCGATACGTGATGCCGTTTTGCGCGGCAGCGCCGCCGCGCAACGTCGCCGGGAGGATATCGGGGAAACGGTGTCATTCGGATGAACGCGCGCCGATGCGCATACGGATGCCGGATCGCGCGCTCGAATGCGACGACGCGGGTCGGGATCGACGCGGCGGATGCGGCGACGGGCGGAGGGCGGTTCGGCGGCGCGGCGGCGCGGCGCGAGCGGGCCGGCGACGAGCGTGGCCGAGATCGTGAGGATGGCGATTGCGGCGGTGGCTGCGAGAACTGCGAGAACTGCGAGAACTGCGAGAACTGCGAGAACTGCGAGAACTGCGAGAACTGCGAGAACGTTCCGCGCCGCGGCGGCCGAAGGAGATGCGGGCGAAAGCGCGTGCGGATCAACACGCGGACGGGCGCGCGCGCCGCATCAATCCGCGCCCGTGACCCACGCGCCGAACCACTCGCTCGGCTGCGCGATCTCGTCCTGCGCGGCGACGAGTTCGAGCTCGTAGCGGCGCGCGTCGTAGGTCGCCTTGACGACCGCGTGCACGGCGGCGAGCGTGTGCTCGAACGCGGCGCGCACGCTGTCGCCGCGCAGTCGCCGCGCGACGAAGACCGCGCTCGTCAGGTCGCCGACGCCGACCGGATGCCGCGGAAACGCATACAGCGGACGCTGGCCGATCCACGCTTCGGTTCCGGTGACGACGAGCATGTTGAAACGGTCGGCGGGGCTGTTGCGGTCGTGAAGATGCTTGACGAGGATCACCTGCGGGCCGCGGCGGATGATCGAGCGGCATGCTTCGACAGCCTCGGCGACCGTCTCGATGCGCTGTCCCGCGAGCTTTTGCAGCTCGCTGTGATTGGGCGCCATGCCGTCCGCGAGCTCGGGCAGCTCGGCGACGATGAATTCTTCGACGCCGGGCTCGGGCCGGATGCCGCCCGTCTGTCCCATCGCGGGATCGCAGAAGTACCACGCATTCGGGTTCGTCGCCTTCACGGTGCGCACGATCTCGACGGCAGCGCGCGCCTGCGCGGGCGAGCCGAGGAAACCCGAGAGGACCGCGTCGCAGCGCTTCAACGCGCCGATCGCGGCGATGCCGTCGACGAGCTGCTCCATCTTCGCCGCGTCGATCGCGCTGCCCGCCCAATGGCCGTACTGCATGTGGTTCGACAACTGCACGGTGTTGAGCGGCCAGACGTTGACGCCGAGCCTTTGCATCGGAAACACTGCGGCGCTGTTGCCCGCATGGCCGTAGATGACGTGCGACTGGATGCTGAGGACGTTTTTCATGATCGAGTGTGCCTGCACGCGGCAGGCGCGTCGGACTACGTCGAAAGATACATGACTTTCCCGCATTGGCGGAAACATCTGGTAATACAGTATCGCGGGTGTCGTCAGCCCGTCGAAAGTAAAATTGTGCGCGGCTTGCGCGAATGTCTGGCTTGCCGTTTCCTCCTCTTTTTTCGGCTTCGACAATGTTCCGGATTCGCATAGAGTGGTTCGCGCGGCTCGCCGCGATATCTGCGGCCGCCGTCATGGCGACGACGATGCCGGAAGCGTCGGCGTTCGCGGGCTCGCCGGGCGTTGTGTCGTCGGCAGGGGCATCCATGCCGTCGGCTGCCGTTCCAGTTGTCGCTTCGGGCGTCGCTTCGACTGCCGCCGCGCCGCAGGCGAGCGCTTCGCCTGCCGTCGCCGCGCAGACGAGCGCGGGCATGCGCGCGAAGGCCGACGGCCCTGCGTATGGCGCGGAGCTCGAGGGCTTCGCATACGCGTATCCGGTGCATCGCTACGCGTTCACGTCGCAGCGGGAGACGCTGCAGATGGCGTACCTCGACGTGCGCCCCGAGCATCCGAACGGCCGTACTGTCGTCCTGCTGCACGGGAAAAACTTCTGCGCAGGCACGTGGGAGCAAACGATCGACGTGCTGACGAAGGCGGGCTACCGCGTCGTCGCGCCGGACCAGATCGGTTTCTGCAAGTCGACGAAGCCCGCGCGTTATCAGTACAGCTTCCAGCAGCTTGCGCACAACACGCACGCGCTTCTCGAATCGATCGGCGTGAAGGACGCGACGATCGTCGGCCATTCGACGGGCGGCATGCTCGCCGCGCGCTACGCGCTGATGTACCCGAAGGACACGCGGCAGCTCGTGCTCGTCAATCCGATCGGCCTCGAGGACTGGAAGGCGCTCGGCGTGCCGGCGCTGCCGGTCGACTACTGGTACGCGCGCGAGCTGAAGACGACCGCGGACGGCATTCGCCGCTACGAGCAGCGCACGTACTACGCGGGCGAGTGGTCGCCCGCGTACGAGCGCTGGGTGCAGATGCTCGCCGGCATGTATCGCGGGCCGGGGCGGGACATCGTCGCGTGGAATTCGGCGCTCGTCTACGACATGATCTTCACGCAGCCGGTGGTCTACGAGTTCGGCGCGATCAAGGTGCCGACGTTGCTCCTCATCGGCGACAAGGACACGACCGCGATCGGCAAGGACGTCGCGCCGCCCAACGTCCACGCGAAGCTCGGACGCTATCCGGCGCTCGCGAAGCGCACGCAGGCGGCGATTCCGGGCGCGGTGCTCTACGAATTCCCGTCGCTCGGCCACGCGCCGCAGATCCAGGATCCGGCGACGTTCCACACGGCGCTGCTCGACGGGCTCGCGGATGTGAAGCCCGTGCACGCGATGCACTCGGCGAGCGAGTAGGCATCGCCGCGCCGGGCGCGGCGAGGTTCGGCGGGGCGGGGAGAGGCGCGCGTTCCCGCTTCGCGGCGGCGTCTTGAGTGTCCGGGCATCGCCGCGCAGTCGCTCATCGTCCGCTATGCGAGGGCTTTCACGCGGCGGCGTTCGTATTCCTGCACGACGTATCTTCGTACCGGCGTCGGCGTCGGCGTCGGCGTCGACATCGACATCGACATCGACATCGACATCGCCGTCATATCACGCCGGATTCGCGCCGCTACGGCGCGTCAATCCGCCACGCCGCCGCTTCCCCCGTCAACCCGCCGCTTCATCGCGCAGCTCGTCGCGCACCTGCGCGGCAATTTCATACGAACGCAGCCGCGCGCCGTGATCGTAGATCTGCGCGGCGACGATCAGCTCGTCCGCGCCCGTCTGCGCGATCAGCCGCCGCAGCCGCTCGCGCACGGTGTCGCGCGAACCGATCGCCGCGAACGACAGCGCGTGCGCGACGTTGGCGAGCTCCTGCTCGGTCGCGCCGAGCGCGTCGAGCGACTCGACGGGCGGCGGCAGCTGCCCGGGCGTGCCGCGCCGCAGCTTCAGGAACTGCTGCTGCAGCGACGTGAAGAGGCGCCGCGCTTCGTCGTCGGTGTCGGCGGCGAACACGTTCACGCCGACCATCGCATACGGCTTCGCGAGTTCGGCGGACGGCCGGAACTGCGCGCGGTACACGTCGAGCGCGCGCATCAGGTAGTCGGGTGCGAAGTGCGACGCGAACGCGAACGGCAGCCCGAGCATCGCGGCGAGCTGCGCGCTGAAGAGGCTCGAGCCGAGCAGCCAGATCGGCACGTCGAGCCCCGCTCCTGGCACCGCGCGCACGCGCTGGCCGGGGACGGGCGCGGCGAAGTAGCGCTGCAGCTCGACGACGTCGTCCGGAAACGAATCCGCGCTGCCGACCAGATCGCGCCGCAGCGCACGGGCCGTCGTCTGGTCGGTGCCGGGCGCGCGCCCGAGACCGAGATCGATGCGCCCGGGGTAGAGCGACGCGAGCGTGCCGAACTGCTCGGCGATCACGAGCGGCGCGTGGTTCGGCAGCATCACGCCGCCCGAGCCGACGCGAATCGTCTGCGTCGCGCCCGCGACGTGGCCGATCACGACCGCGGTCGCCGCGCTCGCGATGCCGGGCATGTTGTGGTGCTCGGCGAGCCAGTAGCGGCGATAGCCGAGGCGCTCGGCGTGCCGGGCGAGATAGACGGCGTGGCGAAACGCCAGTGCGGCGTCGGCGCCGGCGGGAATCGGCGCGAGGTCGAGAACGGAAAACGGAATCATGGCGAAGTGAAGACCGGTGGCATAGAGGACGGAACGCGGGCCGACGCGCATGCGGCGCGGCCTGCCGGTGATGCGTGTACGCAACAGGTGCGGTCGATTGTGCCAAAGCGTTCCGGATCGCGTCGGCGGCCGAAAGATATCCCTGCCGGCGACAGGGACGAGCGAAGGCGCCGACGTGACGCGGTGCGGCGCGAAAGATTGTTCTGTAATAGACTGTAATCGCGAGAAATACGATGAAATCTGAGCCGATTTGGCTCGAATATTTCATCTGGTACAAAAATCCACAGAAACCCTTACGTTTTGGACAGCGTGCGTCCTGCAAAGCGCTTACGTTAATACGAGGGCAATTGCGTGGAAATTGACTGCATCTGCGTGGATTTGCTGTTCAGAAACAGTGCTTTTCGGCGTGCGAGGCAAGCGTTGCCCGCGTGTCGCTGCTAAAATTCGCGGCCTACATACCAATCGCGCTCACGGATTCCGTTCTATTCCCCCTGCGCTTGCCGCGAAAAGTCGCACGAGGAGCCTCGGGATAGCGGCCGCACGGCCGGTTCCGGTGCGTTGCGCGTCGTTGAAAGTGCAAGTAAGAGGAGTTGGGATCGTGCTCGAAATCGTCCCCGCCAAAACACCGCGTTCCCGTTTTGTCTGCCGCCCGATCGTTCGGAGGCGCGCGGCATGACGGGATCGCTTTCCATCGTCGAATGGGCGTTGCTCGCGCTTACCTGCGCGTCGTGCGGCTATGCGGTGCTCGCCGCGTTCGCGCCCGCGCCGCGCGTGCCGCGCACGGCCGCACGCGACGGCTTCGAGCCCGTCAGCGTGCTGAAGCCGCTGTGCGGATCGGAGCCGCATCTCCATGAGAATCTCGCGACCTTCTGCGAGCAGCGGCACCCGCGCTACCAACTGCTGTTCGGCGTCGCGTCGGCCGCCGATCCGGCCGTCGCCGTCGTGCGACGGCTGCAGGCCGACTATCCCGAGTGCGACATCGAGCTCGTGATCGACGCGCGCGTGTACGGCTCGAACCTGAAAGTCAGCAATCTCGTCAATCTCGCCGAGCATGCGCGCTACGACCGCCTCGTGATCGCCGACAGCGACATCGCGGTCGAACCCGATTATCTGACCCGCGTGACGGCGCCGCTCGCTGATCCGACGGTCGGTGTCGTCACTTGCCTGTATCATGCGCGCAGCGTCGGCGGCTTCTGGACGCGGATCGGCGCGCAATTCGTCGATGCGTGGTTCGCGCCGTCGGTCCGGATCACCCATCTCGGCGGGTCGAGCCGCTTCGGGTTCGGCGCGACGCTTGTGCTGACGCGCGCGACGCTCGATGCGATCGGCGGCTTCAAGGCGCTGAAGGACGAGCTCGCGGACGACTACTGGCTCGCCGAACTGCCGCGCCGCCTCGGGCTGCGCACGGTGCTGTCCGAGGTGAACGTGGCGACCGACGTCGCGGAGCCGTCGTTCGCGCCGCTGTGGCTGCGCGAGACGCGCTGGCTGCGCACGATCCGCTCGCTGAATCCGGCTGGGTTCGCATTCCTGTTCA
Source organism: Burkholderia sp. BDU5 (assembly GCF_001522845.1). NCBI lineage: Bacteria > Pseudomonadati > Pseudomonadota > Betaproteobacteria > Burkholderiales > Burkholderiaceae > Burkholderia > Burkholderia sp. BDU5. The sequence continues at coordinate 114,307 of NZ_LOWC01000002.1, forward strand.
TCACGTTCACCGCGCCGTGGCTCGCTATCGGCGCGGCGCTCGCCGCGTGGCTCGGCCCGACGTCGGCGGCGGGTGCGACGGCCGGCGCGGCGGCCGCGATCGGCACGGTCGCGCGACTCGCGCTGCATGCGCGCAGCTCGGACGGTTGGCGCGCGTTTTGGAGCGATTTGCCGCTCGTGCTGGTGCGCGACGCGCTGCTCGCACTCGAGTGGCTCGCCGCCGCGTTCGGCACGCAGGTCGTGTGGCGCGGCGCGCGGATGACGGTCGTCGGCGGCGATGCGCGCGCGACGGTCGTGGAGGCGGGCGACGGGCGCTGAAGGGCGCCGGCACATACACGGGATGCGCGGGCGGCGACAGGCCGCCCGCGGTTTTCGAAACGAAACATTTGTACTCGAACGAATTGATATCTATGCAGCAGGCTACCGGAGCATTCATGAAAACGCTGTTCTTGCAGGCCCCTTCGTACGACGGCTTCGACGGCGGTGCGGGCTCCCGCTATCAGGCGAAGCGCGAGATCCGATCCTTCTGGTATCCGACGTGGCTCGCGCAGCCGGCCGCGCTCGTGCCGGGCAGCCGCGTCGTCGACGCGCCGGCCGACGGCCTGTCGGTCAAGGAGACGCTCGAGATCGCGAAAGACTACGATCTCGTGATCATCCACACGAGCACGCCGTCGTTCCCGACCGACGCGATGTTCGCGGAAGACCTGAAGAAGATGAAGCCGTCGATGCTGGTCGGCATGGTCGGCGCGAAGGTGGCGGTCGATCCGCACAACTCGCTGACGGCGACGGAAGCGATCGACTTCGTCTGCCGCGAGGAATTCGACTACACGTGCAAGGACATCGCGGCAGGCTTGCCGTTCGCCGAGATCCTCGGCATGAGCTACCGCGCGAAGGACGGCTCGATCGAGCACAACGGAGCGCGTCCGATGATCGAGAACATGGACGAGCTGCCGTTCGTCGCGCCCGTCTACAAGCGCGACCTGAAGATCGACAACTACTTCATCGGCTACCTGAACTATCCGTACGTGTCGATCTACACGGGCCGAGGCTGCCGCTCGAAGTGCACGTTCTGCCTGTGGCCGCAGACGGTCGGCGGCCACCGCTACCGCACGCGTTCGGTCGAGAGCGTGCTCGCGGAAGTGAAGTGGATCCGCGACAACATGCCGGAAGTGAAGGAGATCATGTTCGACGACGACACGTTCACCGACTTCAAGCCGCGCGTCGAGGAAATCGCGCGCGGGCTCGGCAAGCTCGGCGTCACGTGGTCGTGCAACGCGAAGGCGAACGTGCCGTACTCGACGCTCAAGATCATGAAGGAAAACGGCCTGCGCCTCCTGCTGGTCGGCTACGAGTCGGGCGACGACCAGATCCTGCTGAACATCAAGAAGGGCCTGCGCACCGACATCGCACGCCGTTTCAACGAGGACTGCAGGAAGCTCGGCATCAAGATCCACGGCACCTTCATTCTCGGCCTGCCGGGCGAGACGAAGGACACGATCAAGAAGACGATCGAGTACGCGAAGGAAATCAACCCGCATACGATTCAGGTGTCGCTCGCCGCGCCGTACCCGGGCACGCGTCTCTACGAGCAGGCGATCGAGAACGGCTGGCTCACGGAGAACAAGACGATCAACCTCGTCAGCAAGGAAGGCGTGCAGCTCGCCGCGATCGGCTATCCGCACCTGTCGCGCGAGGAGATCTATCACCACCTCGAGCACTTCTATCGCGAGTTCTATTTCCGGCCGGCGAAGATCTGGGAAATCGTCCGCGAAATGCTGACGAGCTGGGACATGATGAAGCGCCGTCTGCGCGAAGGCGTCGAATTCTTCCGTTTCCTGCGCGCGCACGAGGCGTAACCGGTGGCGGGTCCCGACGCGGCGCCGCGCGCGCTGATCTTCACGGCGGACGACTTCGGCCTGCATCCGCGGGTCAATGCGGCCGTCGAGCGCGCGCACCGCGACGGTGTGCTCGCGGCCGCGAGCCTGATGGTCGGCGCGAGCGCCGCGCGTGATGCGGTCGAGCGTGCGAAGCGCCTGCCGTCGCTCGCGGTCGGCCTGCACATCGTGCTCGCCGACGGGCCCGCGACGCTGCCCGCAAGCGACATCCCGGCGCTCGTCGGTCCCGACGGCCGCTTCGGCGACGCGATGGCGAAGGACGGCTGCCGCTTCTTCTTCCTGCCGCACGTGCGTGCGCAACTGCGCCGCGAGATCCGTGCGCAGTTCGAAGCGTTCGCGGCGACCGGGCTTACGCTCGATCACGTGAACACGCACAAGCATTTCCATCTGCATCCGACCGTGCTGTCGATGATCATCGACATCGGCCGCGAATTCGGGCTGCGCGCGGTGCGGCTGCCGTACGAGCCGTCAACGCCGTTCTGGCTGAAGCCGTGGATCGGGCTCGTGCGCGCGCGGCTCGACCGCGCGGGGATCGCGCACAACGATTACGTGGTCGGCATCGAGCACACGGGCGCGATGGACGAAGCCGTGCTGCTCGACGCGCTCGCAAAGCTGCCGCCGGGCGTCGGCGAAATCTACTGCCATCCGGCGGAGCCGGGCGACGGGCCGATCACGCCTTCGATGCGCGACTACCGGCCGGCAGACGAGCTCGCTGCGCTGCTGTCGCCGCGCGTCGCGGCCGCGGTGGAGGCGGCGGGCGTCGCATGCGGCGGCTTCGCCGACGTGTTCGGCGGCGGCGCGCGTGCGCGCATGCCGCGCGGCGCGCGGATCACCGGAGCGCAGCCGTCATGACCCGCTGGATCAAATGGCTCGGCTGGCCGCTCGGGATCGCGATCCTGCTCGCGCTCGTCGTGCACGAGGGTGTCGGCGACGTCGTTCGCGTGATCGGCCAGGCCGGTTTCGCGCTGTTGTGGCTCGTGCCGTTCCACGGGCTGCCGCTCTTGCTCGACGCGCACGCGTGGCGCCTGCTGCTCGACAAGCGCGCGTCGCTGCCGTTCCTCTGGTGGATCGCGACCGTGCGCGAGGCGGTGAACCGGCTGCTGCCCGTCGTCGGCGTCGGCGGCGAGATCGTCGGCATCCGGCTCGCGCGCTGGCGCGTGCCCGACGCGAGCCGCGTGACGGCGTCGGTGATCGTCGAGGTGCTCGTGACGATCGCCGTCCAGTACGCGTTCGCCGCGCTCGGCCTCGTGCTGCTCCTGATCGCGACGCAGGAGAGCGTCGGCGCGAGGACGATCGGCGTCGCGCTCGTGCTGTCGCTGCCGATGCCGGTGCTCGCGTTCGTGCTGATGCGCCGCGGCGGCGTTTTCCACGCGATCGAGCGCTTCGCGAGCCGGCTGCTCGGCGATTCGCACCGGCTGCTGCAAGGCGTCGACGGCAAGCGCCTCGACGCCGACATCGACGCGCTGATGTCGCGCGCGGGCTTGCTGTTCCGTGCGTTCTTCTGGCAACTGGCGGGTTATGTCGTCGGCGCGCTCGAGATCTACTGGGCGCTCGCGCTGCTCGGCCATCCGGTGTCGATCGGCGGCGCGGTCGCGATCGAGGCGATGACGCAAGCGGTGCGCCACGCGGCATTCATGGTGCCGGGCGGTCTGGGCGTCCAGGAGGCGACCGTCGTGCTGCTCGCGCAGATGTTCGGCGTCGATCGCGAAACGGCGCTGTCGCTCGCGCTCGTCAAGCGCGTGCGCGAGCTGCTGTTCGGCGCGCTCGCGCTCGGCTCGTGGCAGCTCGTCGAGTTGTCGCGCACGCGGCGGCGGATTCGCAGCCACGCGCGGCGCGCGGCCCGTGTGGCGGCCGCCGTTGCGCAGCGCGAGGTCGAGTCGTTGCCGTGACGGCGCAGTCGGGCGGCGGGGCGCTTTTATTTCAGGATGTTGGCTTGCCGATCTATTGATCCGTTGATCTGGCGGCTCGAAGGCTCGAAGGCTCGAAGGCTCGAAGGCTCGAAGGCTCGAAGGCTCGAAGGCTCGAAGGCTCGAAGGCTCGAAGGGGCTGACCATGTGCCCGCCCGGCGGTTCGACCGGCGGCAGCCCGGCCGCGCGGCAGCCCGGCAGCCCGGCCGCGCGGCCGGGGCCATTCCGATTTTCTTTCCTTCGCGGCCCGGTTTCGGGCCGACCGTGGGCCGTTGCGCACCAAGTGCTTGCCGCACGACGCGGCGATACGGCGCGCATGCTTCGAGCGCTGCGTCGAGTTCCGCTTCGGCGTACGACAACCGTGGTGCGGTATGCTTGCGCGCGTGTTCGATGATGCGCGCAAGCCGCGCCGTTTCCCGATGACGATGTTCCGATTCCGTGTCCTTCCCGTCGCGTTGCTTGGCGCGGTGCTCGCGCTTGCCGGCTGCGACGATCAGCAAAGCGAGCAGACCGTGCAGCGATTCAAGGATTTCTTCAACGCGATCAAACCCGCGCCGCTGTTCCTCAAGGGACTCACGCCCGGCGTGACGACCGAGGCCGAGATCCGCAGCCAGATGGGGCGTCCCGAGACCGAGCGGGTCTACACGGACGGCTCGAAGCGGCTCGAATATCCGCGCGGCCCGATGGGCAACGAGACCTATATGGTCGACATCGACGCGAACGGCCGCTTCACCGCGGCGACGCAGGTGCTGACGGCCGCGAACTTCGCGAAGATCCGGCCTGGCATGACGGAGGACGAGGTGCGGCGGCTGCTCGGCAAGCCGACCGAGGTCGCGCGCTATCCGCTCAAGCCGGAGACGGTGTGGAGCTGGCGCTGGCTCGAGGACGGCGTCAATCAGGACGCGTTCTTCAACGTCCATTTCGGACCGGACGGGATTGTTTATACGACGTCGCGCTCGGACATCCTGAAGGGTCACTGAGCGGCGCAGCGAGGCGGGGTGCTCCGAAGGGCGGGTCACCGGGCGAGGCGCGTCATCCCGGCGGCGCGTTGGCGGTCGGTGCATCGGTGTGTATCCGTCGCGACGGCGAGCGCGTACGCGCGCTCAAATGCTTGCCACGTCTCACCGGTTCGGCTCCGTGCAACGATCAGCGGCTGATGCGCGAAGATTTCTGCCCGTCGCAGGCACCGCTCACAAGTGTTCTCGAACGCCTGTAGGCACTAGTCGTTATTCGCCGGCGCTCGCAAACAGCCTGCCATTATTGGCCTGCCGGCGCTCGCAGACGCGGGCCGGCCATCCATCTTTCCGCTTGGTTTTCGCACTGCGAGCGTTGCCTACGGCTGCGCTGCGCGGCCACCGGCCGCCGAAGCTGTTTCCGACCCTTTTCCTTCATCGTGCGCCGCCGCGAACCGCCCGCGGCCGCCGCTTGCCGGTTGCCCATCGTCTCTATCGCAAAAGCGACTCGAAACTTGCAAAAAAACGGCGCACGGCCCGCGGCCGGCAACGTCCGGCACCGACGTTTCCCCCGCTAAAACAGTGCTGTGCGCGCGCCCCGCGCCACCGTCGGCGCGATATTGCAACGCAGCATTCCGCGCGACCGCCATTTGAGCCGATTTTTTTCGCTTGCGACTATCCGCGTCAAACCGGCGCAGCCGTCCGTGCGCCATTCCCATCACGATCACGGAGACAAGCGTGTTCCTATACGGCTTTGGTCCGCTCATCTGGGCCGGCACGGTGCAGACGATCGAGCTGTCGGTGCTGTCGCTCGCGGCCGCGATCGCGCTCGGCCTCATCGGCGCGGTGGCGAAGCTCTCGCACAATCGCGTGCTGCGCGCGATCGCGACGGGCTACACGACGCTCATCCGCTCGGTGCCTGATCTCGTGCTGATGCTGCTGCTCTTCTACAGCATCCAGATCTGGCTCAACCAGTTCACCGACCTGATGAACTGGGATCAGATCGACATCGATCCGTTCGTCGCGGGCGTGCTGACGCTCGGCTTCATCTACGGCGCGTACTTCACCGAGACGTTCCGCGGCGCGTTCCTGTCGGTGCCGCGCGGCCAGCTCGAAGCGGGCAGCGCGTACGGCATGAGCGGGATGCGCGTGTTCGCGAGGATCATGTTTCCTCAGATGATGCGCTTCGCGCTGCCCGGCATCGGCAACAATTGGCAGGTACTCGTGAAGGCCACGGCGCTCGTGTCGATCATCGGTCTGGCCGACGTCGTGAAAGCCGCGCAGGACGCGGGCAAGAGCACGTTCAACATGTTCTTCTTCATTCTCGTCGCGGCGCTCATTTATCTCGCGATCACGACGGTCTCCAATCTCGTGCTCAAGCAGCTCGAGAAGCGTTATTCCATCGGCGTGAGGCACGCGGAACTATGATCGAGATTCTCCAGGAATTCGGGCGCGCGTTCTTCTACTGGGACGGTCAGCGTATGTCGGGGCTTGCCGTCACGCTGTGGCTGCTCGTCGCGTCGCTTGCGATCGGCTTCGTCTGCGCGGTGCCGCTCGCGGTCGCGCGGGTGTCGAAGAATCGCTGGCTGTCGACGCCTGTGCGCTTCTACACGTACGTGTTTCGCGGCACGCCGCTCTACGTGCAGTTGCTCCTCATCTACACGGGGATGTACAGCCTCGCGTTCGTTCGCGATCATGCGTTCCTTGATGCGTTCTTCCGAAGCGGCTTCAACTGCGCGATCCTCGCGTTCGCGCTCAATACCTGCGCGTACACGACCGAGATCTTCGCGGGCGCGATCCGCGCGATTCCGCACGGCGAAGTCGAGGCGGCGCGCGCGTACGGGATGAGTCCGTTCACGATGTATCGCCGGGTGATCCTGCCGTCTTCGCTGCGCCGCGCCTTGCCGCTTTACAGCAACGAGGTGATCCTGATGCTGCATGCGACGACGGTTGCGTTCACGGCGACGGTGCCCGACATCCTGAAAGTCGCGCGCGACGCGAATTCGGCGACGTACATGGCGTTCCAGTCGTTCGGAACCGCCGCGCTGATCTATCTTGCGGTATCGTTCGCACTCGTCGCGGCCTTTCGCCGGGCGGAGCGCCACTGGCTCGCGTATCTCGCGGCCGGCCGTCATTGATTTCACTCCAGGGAGAGCCAGTTGGCAGAGACCACGACCACGAACGCCGCGTGCAAGCTCGAGGCGCGGGACATCCACAAGCGCTACGGCGACAACGAGGTGCTGAAGGGCGTGTCGCTGAACGCGAAGGCGGGTGACGTCATCAGCATCATCGGCGCGAGCGGCTCGGGCAAGAGCACGTTCCTGCGCTGCATCAACTTCCTCGAGCGGCCGAACGCGGGGCAGATCGTCGTCGACGGCGAGACGGTGCGCACGAAGGCCGATCGCGCGGGCAATCTCGAAGTCGCCGATCACAAGCAACTGCAGCGGATCCGGACGAAGCTCGCGATGGTGTTTCAGCACTTCAATCTGTGGGCGCACATGAACGTGCTCGAGAACGTGATGGAAGCGCCCGTGCACGTGCTCGGCATTCCGAAGCGCGAGGCCGAGGAGCGCGCGCGCGAATACCTCGAGAAAGTGGGGCTGGCGCCGCGCGTCGAGAAGCAATATCCATCGCACCTGTCGGGCGGCCAGCAACAGCGGGTCGCGATCGCGCGGGCGCTGGCGATGCATCCGGACGTGATGCTGTTCGACGAGCCGACGTCGGCGCTCGATCCGGAGCTCGTCGGCGAGGTGCTGAAGGTGATGCAGAAGCTCGCGGAGGAAGGACGGACGATGATCGTCGTCACGCACGAGATGGGTTTCGCGCGCAACGTATCGAACCATGTGATGTTCCTGCACCAGGGGCGCACCGAGGAAGAGGGCGATCCGGCCGACGTGCTCGCGCGCCCGCAGAGCGAGCGCCTGAAGCAGTTTCTGTCCGGCAGCCTCAAGTAACGGCCGACGCGGCAGGTCGTGATGTCCGTGAATCGTCCAGTCAGTCCCGCCCGCACGATACAGGTGGCGATCGTCGCGTTGCCGCCCGTGTCGATGTCGGGTGTCGGGCCGATCGTCGACGCACTGAATCTCGCGAACGAGATCGACGGGCGTTTGTTGTACCGCTGGCAGGTGTGCTCGTGGGACGGCCGTGCGGTGCCGCTCGCGGGCGGCGCGCAATGGCACGCGGACGCCGCGTTCAACGACGCGATCGTCTGCGACTGGCTGATCGTCGTCAGCGAGCGGTTCCAGCAGTTCGCCGACTACCGGCTCTTTCTCGCGAGTCTCGCGCGGGTCGGCCAGCGCACGCCGCTCGTGACGGGCATCCACCACGGCGTGTGGTGGCTTGCGATGGCGGGGCAACTGTCGGGTTACCGGGTGAGCGTGAACTGGGAGACGTACCAGCAGTTCGCCGAGCAGTTCGAGCGCTCGATCGTCACGCAGCAGATCTTCGAAATCGACCGTGATCGCGCGACGTGCGCGGGCGGCCAGGCGACCGTCGACTTCATGCTCGCGATGATCGGCCGCGATCACGGGCCGGAGCTGGCGGAGCGGATTGCGGACGCGCTCGGCACGGGGCCGCTTCGGAGCGGCGAGGCGCGCCAGCGGATTCCGTTCGTGACGGCGCCGGGCGAGCGACACCCGCGGCTGAACGATGCGCTGTTGCTGATGGAGGCAAACATCGAGGATCCGCTGACGACGGACGAGATCGCGGGGTTCGTCGGCGTGTCGAGGCGGCAACTCGAGCGACTCTTCAGACAGTATCTCGGCGCGATGCCGTCGAAGTACTACCTCAATTTGCGGCTGCTGAAGGCGCGCACGCAGTTGCAGCGTACGAGCAAATCCGTCGTGCAGGTCAGTCTCGCCTGCGGGTTTTCTTCGGCCGCGCATTTTTCGAATGCCTATCGGGAGCGGTTCGGCGTCACGCCGCGCGAGGATCGGCGAGCGTGGCTCGAGAAGCAGCACGGGAAGGGGGGCGCCGAGCCGCCTCGGGCGGGGGCTTTGGTGGAGCGGCCTTCTGTTGAGGACTGAGCGCTCCTTGGGGGCGCTTTGACTGGCACAGCCCCTAACGAGTCGCGTCGGATGAGAACGCGGAGTGGATCGCGCAGGGTCTGTGTCGTTGAATCGCTCACCGGAGCGGTATACCGTCCGCCAGCTCCATCCTCGCTGCGCTCGGATGATGAGCGCATCCAGAGGAGAGGCGAACGATGAGTGTCTGGTGTTCGAATAATTCGCATACCTTGCGATGAGTGATTAGCGGACATGCATCGTGCGAAGTGGGTTATGGAATAGAAGAATGGTGTGCAGCGAATCGCGCGGCGAAGCTGGCGCAGGAAAGGAGCGCAGCTCCCTTTGCTGTCCGCCCAAGGATGCGCCTTTCTTTTGGTCACTTTTCTTTGGCAAGACAAAGAAAAGTGACCCCCGCCCCGGGGAGGGGCGACGCTAATCGACCGCTAACATCACAGGTCATCCACGACACACCCGAAACAACCACCCGAAACAACCACCCGAAACAACCACCCGAAACAACCACCCGAAACAACCGACAAAAAACCGTCGCCCACCGGAAAGGGCATACCAAACCCCACCCTACCCGATAAATCCCGTCGCAATTCCGCAAGACGCCTCGCGCCACGTTGCCTAAACTTGAATCTGTTACCTCTTACGAAACGAAAGGAATCGTCATGAAGAGCCCGAACGTGTCCCGTCAGACTTTCGATGAAGTGATGGTGCCGGTGTTCGCCCCCGCGCCGTTCGTGCCCGATCGCGGCGAAGGCTCGCGCGTGTGGGACACGGAAGGCCGCGACTATGTCGACTTCGCGGGCGGCATCGCCGTCACCGCGCTGGGTCACGGCCATCCGGCGCTCCTCAAGGTGCTCGACGAGCAAAGCCGCAAGCTCTGGCACATCGGCAACGGCTACACGAACGAGCCTGTTCTGCGCCTCGCGAAGCGCCTCGAATCGCTCACGTTCGCCGATCGCGCATTCTTCGCGAACTCCGGCGCCGAAGCGAACGAGGCCGCCCTCAAGCTCGCGCGCCGCGTCGCGTTCGAACGGCACGGCGCCGACAAGTACGAGATCGTGTCGTTCCTCCAGTCGTTCCACGGCCGCACGTTCTTCACGGTCAGCGTCGGCGGACAACCGAAGTATTCCGAAGGCTTCGGCCCCGTGCCCGCAGGCATCCGGCATCTGCCGTTCAACGACATCGCCGCCGCCAAGGCCGCAATCGGCCCGAAGACCTGCGCCGTGATCGTCGAGCCGATCCAGGGCGAGGGCGGCGTCATTCCCGCCGATCCCGCATTCCTGAAGGCGCTGCGCGAAGCGTGCGACGCGCACGGCGCACTCCTCATCTTCGACGAGGTGCAGACGGGCGTCGGCCGCACCGGCCACTTCTACGCGTACATGGACACGGGCGTCACGCCCGACATCCTGACTACCGCGAAGGCGCTCGGCAATGGCTTCCCGATCGGCGCGATGCTCACGACGAAAGCACTCGCCGCGCACTTCAAGGTCGGCGTGCACGGCACGACGTACGGCGGCAACCCGCTCGCGTCGGCGATCGCCGAGAAGGTCGTCGAGCTCGTCAGCGATCCGGCGCTCCTCGAGGGCGTCAAGGAACGCAGCGAGCGGCTGAAGGCCACGCTCGACAAGATCAATGCGCGCTTCAAGCTCTTCAAGGAAGTCCGCGGCAAGGGCCTCCTGATCGGCGTCGAGCTCGTCGACGCGTTCGACGGCCGCGCGAAGGATTTCGTGTCGGCTGCGGCCGAGCACGGCGTCATCATGCTGATCGCGGGCCCGAACGTGCTGCGCTTCGCGCCGTCGCTCGTGATCCCGCTCGACGTGCTCGACGAAGGTCTCGCGCGCTTCGAGAAGGCGGTCGAGCAAGTGCTCGCCGCGCAAGCCGAAGCGGCCTCGCGCTAAGCCGCCCGTATCGCTGACGTAGACAGGAACGACGATGCTCTTCGTACGCCCCGGCAGACTCGCCGATCTCGACGCGCTCGCGCAGATGGCGCGCACCGCGCAACCCGTGCTGCATTCGCTGCCGCACGACCGCGCCGCGCTCGAAGCGCGCGTCGCGCTTTCCGAAGACTCGTTTCGCGCGGAAGTCGACTTCCCCGGCGAGGAGTTCTATCTGTTCGTGCTCGAGGACGGCGCGACGGGCAAATTGCTCGGCACCGCGAGCATCGTCGCCGCGGCCGGCTACGCGGAGCCGTTCTACGCGTTTCGCAACGACGCGCTGATCCACGCGTCGCGCGAGTTGCACGTGAACCGCAAGATCCACGCGCTCACGATGTCGCACGAATTGACGGGCAAGAGCCGGCTCGCCGGCTTCTACGTCGATCCGTCGCTGCGCGGCGACGCCGCCGCGCACCTGATCTCGCGCGCACGGATGATGTACGTCGCCGCGAACCGCAGCCGCTTCACGCCCGAGGTGTTCTCGCTGCTGCTCGGCGTCACCGACGAAACGGGCGCGTCGCCGTTCTGGGAGGCGGTCGGCCGCAAGTTCTTCGGCCGCGACTTCGCCGCGGTCGAGATCGAATCGGGCGGCCGAAGCCGCACGTTCATCGCCGAAGTGATGCCGACCTATCCGCTCTACGTGCCGCTCCTGCCCGAAGCCGCGCAGCGCGTGCTCGGCGAGCCGAACGAGCATGCGCTCCTCGCGTACGACATCCATCTCGAGGAAGGCTTCGAGCCAGACCGCTACGTCGACATCTTCGACGCCGGCCCCGTGCTGACCGCGCAGGTCGACCGCGCCGCGTGCGTGACGAAGAACGCGCAGCGCACGGTGCGCGAGGCCGCGCGCGCGCACGGCGACACCACGTATCTGCTGTCGAGCGGGCGCGGCGACGCGTTTCGCTGCGTGCTCGCGGACCTGCCCGACGACAGCGCCGACGCGCCGCTGCCCGCCGACGCGCGCGCGGCGCTCGGCGTCGCCGACGGCGACACGGTGCGCTGCGTGCCGCTGCATCAGCGCGACGGCCAACCGACGGACCAACCAGGAGACGCAGCATGATCGTCGTTCGGGTCGTACAAACGGGCGACGTGGACGCGCTCGTCGCGCTCGCACAGGAAACCGGACCGGGCCTCACCACGTTCAAGCCGGATCGCGACGCGCTCGCCGCGCGCATCGAGCGCACGCGCCGCACGCTCGAGAATTGCGCGACGCCCGCCGAGGCCGGCTATTTCTTCGTGATGGAAGATTCGCAGTCGGGCGACATCGCCGGCGTATGCGGGATCGAGACCGAGGTCGGCCTCGCGCAGCCGTTCTACAACTATCGCGTGAGCACGGTCGTCCACGCGAGTCAGGATCTCGGCGTGTGGACGAAGATGTCGCTCCTGAACATCTCGCACGACCTGACGGGCTATGCAGAAGTGTGCTCGCTGTTCCTGAGCCCGCGCTACCGGACGGGCGGCTTCGGCGGCCTGTTGTCGCGCTCGCGCTTCATGTTCATCGCGCAGTTCCGCGAACGGTTTCCCGAGCGCATCTGTGCGGAGCTGCGCGGCCACTTCGACGAAGACGGCACGTCGCCGTTCTGGCGCGCGGTCGGCTCGCACTTTTATCAGATCGACTTCAACGCTGCGGACTACCTGAGCTCGCATGGCCGCAAGTCGTTCCTCGCGGAACTGATGCCGCGTTTTCCGGTTTACGTCGACCTGCTGCCGCAGGACGCGCAGGACTGCATCGGCGTCACGCACCGCGACACGCTGCCCGCGCGCAAGATGCTCGAGGCGGAAGGGCTGCGCTATCAGAACCACGTCGACATCTTCGACGCGGGCCCCGTGCTCGAATGCCACGTCTCGGATCTGCGCACGGTGCGCGAAAGTGTCGTCGTGCCGGTCGAGATCGGCGCGCCCGCCGCGCGCGCCGACGCGCCGCGCTCGCTCGTGTCGAACACGTCGCTGTCCGATTTCCGCGTCGGCGTCGCACCGGGGCTCGTCGTGAACGGCGCGTTCACGTTGTCGGCCGGCGATGCCGCCGCGCTGCGCGTGAGCGAGGGCGATTTCGTGCGCGTGCTGCCGCTCAAACCCAAACAGGGATAACGAACATGACTGAACTCTTCATCGACGGCGCCTGGGTCGACGGCGCCGGCCCCGTCTTCTCGTCGCGCAACCCGGGCACGAACGCACGCGTGTGGGAAGGCGCGAGCGCGTCGGCCGCCGACGTCGACCGCGCGGTCGCCAGCGCGCGGCGCGCGTTCGCCGGCTGGTCGGCGCTCGATCTCGACGCGCGCTGCGCGATCGCCAAGCGCTTCGCGGCGCTCCTCGTCGAGCGCAAGGAAGCGCTCGCGACGATGATCGGCCGGGAAACCGGCAAGCCGCTGTGGGAAGCGCGCACCGAAGTCGCGTCGATGGCGGCGAAGGTCGACATCTCGATCACCGCCTATCATGAGCGCACGGGCGAAAGGCGCGCGCCGATGGCCGACGGCGTCGCGGTGCTGCGGCACCGTCCGCATGGCGTCGTCGCGGTGTTTGGTCCCTACAACTTCCCGGGTCATTTGCCGAACGGGCACATCGTACCGGCGCTCATCGCAGGCAACACGGTCGTGTTCAAGCCATCGGAGCTCGCGCCCGGCGTCGCGCGCGCGACCGTCGAGATCTGGCGCGACGCGGGGCTGCCAGCGGGCGTGCTGAATCTCGTGCAGGGCGAGAAGGACGCGGGCGTCGCGCTTGCGAACCATCGGCAGATCGACGGGCTCTTCTTCACCGGCAGCTCGGACACGGGCACGCTGCTGCACAGGCAGTTCGGCGGCCGGCCCGAGATCGTGCTCGCGCTCGAGATGGGCGGCAACAATCCGCTCGTCGTCGCCGACGTCGAGGACGTCGATGCGGCCGTCCATCACGCGATCCAGTCGGCGTTCCTGTCGGCGGGGCAGCGCTGCACGTGCGCGCGCCGCATCCTCGTGCCGCAAGGCGCGTTCGGCGACCGCTTCCTCACGCGCTTCGCGGACGTCGCGTCGAAGATCACGGCGGATGTCTACGACGCCGATCCGCAGCCGTTCATGGGCGCGGTGATCTCGGCGCGGGCGGCCGCGCGTCTCGTCGCCGCGCAGGCGCGGCTCGTCGAGCTGGGCGCTGTGCCGATCATCGAGATGAAGCAGCGCGATTCCGCGCTCGGCTTCGTGAACGCGTCGATCCTCGACGTGACCGACGTGCGCGATTTGCCCGACGAGGAGCACTTCGGCCCGCTCGCGCAGATCGTTCGCTATCGCGGCCTCGACGACGCGATCGCGCGCGCGAACGACACCGCGTTCGGCCTGTCGGCGGGGCTCCTCGCCGACGACGGCCAAGCCTGGGACACGTTCCGCCGCGCGATTCGCGCCGGCATCGTGAACTGGAACCGGCCGACCAACGGCGCGTCGTCGGCGGCGCCGTTCGGCGGCGCGGGCCGCTCGGGCAATCATCGCCCGAGCGCGTACTACGCGGCCGATTACTGCGCGTACCCGATGGCGTCGGTCGAAAGCGCGCAATTGCAGATGCCCGCGAGCCTGTCGCCGGGCCTTCATTTCTGAGCAGGATGCGACGATGAACGCTAAAGAAGCCAATTTCGACGGGCTCGTCGGCCCGACCCATAACTACGCGGGGCTGTCGTTCGGCAACGTCGCGTCGCTGTCGAACGAGAAGTCCGACGCGAACCCGAAGGCGGCCGCGAAGCAGGGGCTGCGCAAGATGAAGCAGCTCGCGGACCTCGGCTTCGCGCAGGGCGTGCTGCCGCCGCAGGAGCGGCCGTCGCTGCGCCTGCTGCGCGAGCTCGGCTTTTCCGGCAAGGACGCCGACGTGATCGCGAAGGCGGCGAAGCAGGCGCCCGAGATCCTCGCGGCCGCGAGCTCCGCGTCCGCGATGTGGACCGCGAACGCGGCGACGGTGAGCCCGTCCGCGGACACGAGCGACGGCCGCGTGCACTTCACGCCGGCGAACCTGTGCAGCAAGCTGCATCGCGCGATCGAGCACGAGTCGACACGCCGCACGCTCGCCGCGATCTTCGCGGACGAGTCTCGCTTTGCCGTGCACGACGCGCTGCCCGGCACGCCGGCGCTCGGCGACGAAGGCGCGGCGAACCACACGCGGTTTTGCGCAGAGTACGGCGCGGCGGGCGTCGAGTTCTTCGTGTACGGCCGCGCCGAATACCGGCGCGGGCCGGAGCCGACGCGCTTTCCGGCACGCCAGACGTTCGAGGCGAGCCGCGCGGTCGCGCATCGCCACGGCCTGCGCGAAGAGGCGACGATCTATGCGCAGCAGAGCCCGGACGTGATCGACGCGGGCGTGTTCCACAACGACGTGATCGCGGTCGGCAATCGCGACACGCTGTTCTGCCACGAGCGCGCGTTCGTCGACAAGCAGTCGATCTACGATGCGCTGACCGCGTCGCTCGGCGCGCTCGGTGCGAAGCTGAACGTGATCGAGGTGCCGGATCGCGCGGTGAGCGTCGCCGACGCGGTCGGCTCGTATCTGTTCAACAGCCAGCTGCTGGCGCGCGAAGACGGTACGCAGATGCTTGTCGTGCCGCAGGAATGCCGCGAGAACGCGAACGTGTCCGCGTATCTCGACGCGCTCGTCGCCGGCAGCGGACCGATTCGCGACGTGCGCGTGTTCGATCTGCGCGAGAGCATGAAGAACGGCGGCGGGCCCGCGTGCCTGCGGCTGCGCGTCGTGCTGAGCGACGCGGAGCGCGCGGCGGTGAAGCCGAACGTGTGGATCGACGATACGCTGTTCGCGTCGCTCGACGCGTGGATCGACAAGCATTATCGGGACCGGCTGTCGCCCGCGGATCTCGCCGATCCGGCGCTGCTCGACGAATCGCGCACCGCGCTCGACGCATTGACGCGGATCCTCGGCCTTGGCTCGCTCTATGACTTCCAGCGCTGATCGCGGCAGCGACGCCGTCTGGCTCGAAGACTTCCTCGCGCTGACGCTCGCGGGCGACACGCCGCGCACGGAAGCGGGCGAATGCGCGGCGCGCGCGGTGCGCTGGCGCTGGCTCGGCGACGGCCTGCTGCAACTCGAGCCGGCCGACGCGGCGCTGCGGATGCAGAGCGTGCTCGTGTCGGCGGGCGTGCACGGCGACGAAACGGCGCCGATCGAGTTGCTGTCGATGCTCGTGCGCGATCTCGCGCGCGGCGCGCTGCCGCTGCGCTGTCGGCTGCTCGTCGCGCTCGGCAATCCGGGCGCGATGCGCGCGGGCGAGCGCTATCTCGACGACGATCTGAACCGGCTGTTCGGCGGCGTTCGCACGCCCCGCGCGGCAAGTCGCGAGGCGCCGCGCGCGGCGGTACTGGAAGCGGCCGCAGTGCGCTTCTTCTCGATGGCGGGCCGCGCGCGCGGCGCGCGTTGGCACATCGACATGCACACGGCGATCCGCGCGTCGGTGTTCGAGCAGTTCGCGCTCTTGCCGCACACGGGCGAGCCGCCGACGCGCACGATGTTCGAGTGGCTCGGCGAAGCAAGGATCGCGGCGGTGCTGCTGCATACGACGAAGGGCAACACGTTCTCGCATTTCACGGCAGCGTCCTGCGGCGCGCTCGCGTGCACGCTCGAGCTCGGCAAGGTGATGCCGTTCGGCGAGAACGATCTCGAGCGTTTCGCGGGCGCCGACGCGGCCGTGCGCGGCCTTGTGTCCGGCCGCCGCGACGCGCCGGGCGGGCCGCTGCCGCGCGTGTTCACGGTCGTCGACCAGATCACGAAGCAAAGCGACGCGCTCGAGCTGTTCGTCGCGAAGGACGTGCCGAACTTCACGCCGTTTGCGCAAGGCACGCTGCTCGCGCGCGACGGCGATTACCGCTATGCGGTGCGTCGCGCGGAAGAGCGCATCGTGTTTCCGAATCCGTCCGTCAAGCCCGGCTTGCGGGCGGGGCTGCTTGTCGTCGAGACGACGGGTGACACGCACGCCGCGCTCGCTTGAGCCGCGCGCGGCGTGCGTCGGTGGAGCAGCGCTACTTCGCGAGCCCTTCGGCGACGAACGCTTCGCGCACCTTCGGCCGTGCGGCGACGCGCTCCATGAACGCGCGCACGCGCGGATACGCATCGAGCGGCAGCTGCAGGAAGTTCGACCAGTTGACGATCGTAAACAGATAGATGTCGGCGACCGTGAAACGGCCGATCAGATAATCGCGCCCTTCGAGATGCGCGTCGACGTTCTTCAGGCGCGCATCGATCCGCGCGATGCATGCCTGCCGCGTCGAATCGGCGGTGTCCTTGCGCCATAGCCATCCGTAGCTCTTGTGCAGCTCGGTCGCGACGAAGGACAGTCATTCGATCTTGTCGTAGCGCTCGGCGGCGCCATGCACGGGAATCAGCGCGCCCGCGTTCACGAGATCGCCGATCCGCTGCAGCAGCGCGGCGGCTTCGGTGTGGCGCGAGCCGTCGTCGAATTCGACGAGCGGCACGTAGCCGCGCGGCGAGATCGCGTAATAGTCGCTGCCGTCCGCGAGTTCGTGCTTCTGCAGATCGACCTTGACGCCTTCGAACGGAATGCCGCCTTCCGTCAGCGCAATGCGCACGGCGAGCGAGCATGCGCCGGGTGAGTAATACAGCTTCATCGGTTGACGCCTCCTTTGGAAAGATCCGGGAGCCGATTGGCCGGGACGCGCCGAAGCTGCCGGCGCGCCTCGTTAAAATAGCACCGGCTCGCGCGGGCGGCATGCGGGCGTACAATGATCGAGGATGCGCGATGCGCGACGGCGGCGTATCTGCGCCGACGTGCGCGGATGCGACATCGTTTTGCGCTTTTCGCGCGCCGGCGCGTTGCGAGCCGCAGCGATCGCCGTTTCCCCCCTTTTCGGCCGCGCGCGCCCGCACGGGGCGGTACAATCGCGCGGTTGCGGCTGTTGCGCCGCATCAAGAGCGGTCCGTGCATTTGTCCGGACGATCCGGCGCTGCGAAGATGCGCCGGTACGAGTAGCGTGTTGAATCCATTTGATCGTATCGAGGAGATCTCCCTGATGAAGTTGACGTGGCAAAAGACGGCCGCCTGCGCGCTCGCCGCGGCCGCAGCCTTTGCGACGAGCGGCGCGTTCGCCGCTGACCTGAAGGAAATCCGCTTCGGCGTCGAGGCGTCGTACGCGCCGTTCGAATACAAGATGCCGGATGGCAAGCTGGCGGGCTTCGATGTCGACATCGGCAACGCCGTGTGCGCGAAGCTGAAGGTGAAGTGCATATGGGTCGAGAACGCGTTCGACGGGCTGATTCCGGCGCTGCAGGCCCGGAAGTTCGACGCGATCAACTCCGACATGACGATCACCGATCAGCGTCGCAGGGCGATCGATTTCACCGATCCGATCTACACGATCCCGAACCAGTTGATCGCGAAGAAGGGCAGCGGGCTGCTGCCGACGACCGCGTCGCTGAAGGGCAAGCGTATCGGCGTGCTGCAGGGCACGATCCAGGAGGCGTACGCGAAGAAGCGCTGGGCGCCGGCGGGCGTCGAAGTCGTGCCGTACCAGACGCAGGACCTCGCGTATGAAGACCTGAAGTCAGGCCGCCTCGACGCGACGTTCCAGGATTCGGAGGCGGGTGCGAAGGGTTTCCTGTCGAAGCCGCAAGGCGCGGGCTTCGCGTTCGCGGGCGACCACGTGAGCGATGCCGAGATCCTCGGCACAGGCGTCGGTTTCGGTCTGCGCAAGAACGATGCGCAGTTGAAGACCGCGGTCAACCAGGCACTGAAGGAGCTGAAGGCCGACGGCACGATCGACGGCCTCGCGAAGAAGTACTTCAGCGTGCCCGTGACGCTCAAGTAACGCATTCGACGGGCGGCTCGCCGCCGCGTCTCGATGCTCGATCCGACTCTGACTGGCCGCGCAAGCGGCCGGTTTCGTTTCGGCCACGCAGCTTGCGCGGTCGACGCCGTCGCGTCCGCGAATGTGCCTCCGTCGCGGCAGGCGCCGGGGACGCGATCGGCCGCGCGGCGGCACGCATCATGCGTCGCGCGGCGCGTCGATCGGACACTGGTCCGCCATCGGCGCATCCGCGCGGAGATGCGCGTCGCTCGTCGGACGGCCGAGATAGTCGGTCCAGCACTTGCGCTCGATGTCGTAGAGCTTGCAGCGCCGCGCCGTATCGAAATACCAGCGCCAGCTGAAGCGCTGCACGACGATCCGCCCCGGCAGCATCGCTTCGAGCTTCGCCTGTGCGTCTTTCAGCCCGTACAGCGGGATGCTCATGTCGACGTGGTGCGCGGTGTGCTCCATGATGTGATGCATCAGTCCGCCGATGCCGCACGGGAACGTCAGGTGCAGCGTCGTCGACACGAACGGCGCCGTGCGCGACCATTCGGCGCGGTTCGCGTGCCACGAGATCCGCGGATCGGTGTGGTGGACGTAGACGACGAAGCCGATCATCGAGCACCAGAACAGGAACGGAACGACGACGCTCGCGACGAGCAGCAGGAGCGTCGACTGGTGCGTCGCCGCCGCGATCCAGACGACCGCGCCGATCCAGATCGCGGCGAAGCCCGTGACGAGCAGGCAGTCGCGCCGGAACACGGGCCGCGACGCGCCGAGATAGGTCTTCGTCGGAAAGTACATCCGCAGCCACCAGATTTCGACGAGATAGTAGAGCCCGGGCGCCCAGCCGCTGCGATAGAGGCGATCGAGGAAGCGCCGCGTCGGCGACAGCGCGGCGAACTCGTCGGGCGTATGCGGCGCCCATACGAAGTCGAAGCCTTTCAGGTTCGTGTAGCCGTGATGGACGACGTTATGGCCGACTTCCCACAGGCTGTACGGCGTCAGCGACGGCAGGAACGCGATGCGGCCGAGCCAGCGGTTGAGCCGGTGATTCGGCGTGAGACTCTGGTGGCACGCGTCGTGGCCGATGATGAACAGGCGTCCGGTGACGAAGCCGGCCGCCATGCCGCAGATGATTTTCACGATGCTCGACGGCGCGAGCAGCGCGCCCGCGAACGCGGCGAAGAGCAGCAGGTAGTCGACGACGAGCAGCACGATCGAGCGCGCGATCACGCGCTGGCCGAACGGCGTGATCCATGAGCGGACGACCTTGCGGTGCGGCATCGGTTCGTCGACATGAACCGGGGTGAAAGAGTCGTTCATAAAATCGGCACCACAAAAAGACATCGAAGCGCCGACGCCCGTGCTCCGCGATGCGCCGACCGAATGGCGTCGACGGGCGGGGGAGGGCGGCGGCGCGCATATCGGTCGCCGGATCGCAGACGGAACGCTTGCCGCACGCGCGGCATCGCGATCCCGACCGCGTCGGCGAGCGCGGCCGGCGACCGCGTCGGCGGAGGATTCGGCGAGCGAATCGGAAACGGCTCGCGCGACATCGGCGAAATCAACTTCGCGTTTACGCCGGGCAAACGGTTGGGTCGACGCACGCATGCGATCCGACACGATCCGGCAGCGACAAAAGCAATGCCGTCCCGCGCGGGACGGCATCGACGAAAGGCAAGGAAACGGCTATCGCGACATCATGTTCATGTGGACGTTGTGCATGACCCAGAGCGTGCCGAAGATCAGGATCAGCGCGGTCAGCACCGTGTAGCTGAACGCCATCACGTTCCAGCGCTGGCTCGACGACGTGTTCATGTGCAGGAAGTACACGAGGTGCACGACGATCTGCACGCCCGCGAGCACGGCGAGCGACACGAGCGCTTCGCGCGGCGGCAGCACGCCGCCCATCACGAGGCCGAACGATGCGGCCGTCAGCAGCACCGACAGCACGAAGCCCGCGATGTAGCCGCCCATGGTGCCGTGCGCTTCATCGCCGTGAGAAGGATGCGTATGTGCCATTTAGATCACGCTCGCAAGATAGACAAAGGAAAACACGCAGATCCAGACGATGTCGAGGAAGTGCCAGAAGAGGCTGAGGCACGTGAGCCGGCGCACGTCGCGCTCGGTCAGTTCGGGGCGGCGCAGCGCCTGCAGCGCGAGCACGACCATCCATACGAGGCCGGCCGTCACGTGCAGCCCGTGCGTGCCGACGAGCGTGAAGAACGACGACAGGAATGCGCTGCGCTGCGGCCCCGCGCCTTCGGCGATCAGGTGCGAGAACTCGCGCAGTTCCATCGCGAGAAAGGCCGCGCCGAGCGCGAACGTCACCGCGAGCCAGCCGAACACCGCGCCGCGCTGCCGCTTGTGCGCGCCGATCATCGCGAAGCCGTACGTGATGCTGGAGAGCAGCAGCGCGGCGGTTTCGAGCGCGACGCCAGGAATGTCGAACAGATCCTTGCCGGTCGGACCGCCCGCGAACTGATTGCCGAGCACGGCGAACGTGGCGAACAGCGCCGCGAAAATGATGCAGTCGGTCATCAGGTACAGCCAGAAGCCGAACACCGAATGCGACGGCGGATGATCGTGCGATGCCGCGTGGTCGAGCATCATCGTGTTGTGCGACATCAATTGACCTCCAGTTCGACTTCCGCCGGCTGTGCCGGAATGCGTGTGCCGCCACGCTTTTCTTCGATCTTGCGGACCGTTTCGGCCGGAATGTAATAGCCGTCGTTATCGCGCGCGCTATACAGGATCACGGTCGCGACGATGCCGGCGAACGCCGCGATCGCGAGCCACCAGATGTGCCACACGAGCGCGAAGCCGAGGATCAGGCTGAACATGCCGACGATAAAGCCCGCACTCGTGTTCGACGGCATGTGGATGTCCTGATAGACGATCTTCTTGCCGGCGCCGAGACCGAGGCCGTGTTCCTTGCGGTACGCGAATTCGTCGAGCGCGTGCACGGTCGGAATCACCGCGAAGTTGTAGACGGGCGGCGGCGACGTCGTCGCCCATTCGAGCGTGCGGCCATTCCACGGATCGCCCGTTGCGTCGCGGTATTCGGGCTGGTTGCGGTTGCGCACCGCGACCCACACCTGCGCGACCTGGTGCAGCACGCCGACCGCGATCAGCGCGACGCCGCATGCTGCGACGATGAGCCACGGATGCCATGCCGGATTGTCGTAATGGTTCAGACGCCGCGTCATCCCCATGAAACCGAGTACGTAGAGCGGCACGAACGACACGTAGAAGCCGACGAACCAGCACCAGAACGCGCGCTTGCCGAGCTTCTCGTCGAGCTTGAAGCCGAACGCCTTCGGGAACCAGTAATGGAAGCCCGCGAAATAGCCGAACACGACGCCGCCGATGATCGCGTTGTGGAAGTGCGCGATCAGGAACAGGCTGTTGTGCAGCACGAAGTCCGCGCCGGGGATCGCCATCATCACGCCCGTCATCCCGCCGAGCGTGAACGTCACCATGAAGCCGATCGTCCATAGTACGGGCGCGGTGAACTCGATGCGGCCGCGGTACATCGTGAACAACCAGTTGAAGATCTTCACGCCGGTCGGGATCGCGATGACCATCGTCATGATCCCGAAGAACGCATTGACGTTCGCGCCCGAGCCCATCGTGAAGAAGTGGTGCAACCACACGAGGAAAGCGAGCACCATGATCGCGCACGATGCGTAGACCATCGTCTTGTAGCCGAAGAGCGGTTTCTTCGCGAACGTCGCGATCACTTCCGAGTAGATGCCGAACGCGGGCAGCACGAGGATGTACACCTCCGGATGGCCCCACGCCCAGATCAGGTTCAGATAGACCATCGCGTTGCCGCCGGCGTCGTTCGTGAAGAAGTGCATGCCGAGATAGCGGTCGAGGCCGAGGAGGGCGAGCGCGACGGTCAGGATCGGGAACGTCGCCATGATGAGGACGTTCGAGCAGAGCGCCGTCCACGTGAACACCGGCATCTTCATCAACGTCATGCCGGGCGCGCGCATCCGGATGATCGTCACGAAGAAGTTGATCGCGGTGATCAGCGTGCCGACGCCGGATATCTGGAGCGCCCATAGATAGTAGTCGACGCCGACGCCCGGACTGAACTGCAATTCCGACAACGGCGGATACGCGAGCCAGCCCGTTTGCGCGAATTCGCCGACGATCAGCGAGACGTTCATCAGCAGCGCGGCGACGGCCGTCATCCAGAAGCTCAGCGAGTTGAGGAACGGGAACGCGACGTCGCGCGCGCCGATCTGCAGCGGCACGATCAGATTGAAGAGGCCGACGAGAAGCGCCATCGCCATGAAGAAGATCATGATGACGCCGTGCGCGGTGAAGATCTGGTCGTAGTGATGCGGCGGCAGATAGCCGGGACCGTTGTACGCGAACGCGAGCTGCAGGCGCATCATCACGGCGTCCGCGAAGCCGCGCAGCAGCATCAGCACCGCGACGACGATATACATCACGCCGATCTTCTTGTGGTCGACCGACGTGAGCCACTCGGTCCACAGCCATTTCCAGCGATTCGTATAGGTCAGCGTGCCGACGACCGACAGCGCGACGAGAGCCATGAGCGCGGCCGCGCCCATGACGATCGGCTGATCGAACGGGATCGCCGAAAGCGTCAATTTACCGAACATGCGTTACCCCTTCGTCCGACAGGCGGCGTCCGTCAGATCGAGGACGTTGCCGTTGTTGTACTTCGCGATGATGTTGTTGAACAGCT
>NZ_LOWC01000003.1:0-627 GCF_001522845.1 Burkholderia sp. BDU5
ACCGGCATCGGTTCGTTGTCCACCGGCCTCTCGACCACCAACAGCAACGTCGCTTCGCTTTCCAGCGGCCTCAGCACTACCAACAGCTCGCTGACCTCGCTGTCGACCTCCACGTCGTCCGGCATCAGCACCGCGCAGAGCGGCGTCAACTCGTTGTCCACGGGCCTGTCCACGACCAACAGCACCGTCGCGTCGCTGTCGACCTCGACCTCGACGGGCCTGAGTTCAGCCAACAGCTCGATCGCCTCGCTCTCGACCTCGTCGTCCACCGGCATCAGCTCGTTGTCCACTGGCCTCTCGACGACCAACAGCTCGGTCGCTTCGCTTTCGACTTCGACGTCGACGGGCCTGAGCCTGGCGAATAGCTCGATCGCGTCGCTGTCCACATCGACCTCGACCGGCATCGGCTCGCTGTCCACCGGCCTCTCGACGACCAACAGCAATCTCGCGTCGCTGTCCACGTCGACCTCGACCGGCATCGGTTCGTTGTCCACCGGCCTCTCGACCACCAACAGTAACGTCGCTTCGCTTTCCAGCGGCCTCAGCACCACCAACAGCTCGCTGACCTCGCTGTCGACCTCCACGTCGTCCGGCATCAGCACCGCGCAGAGCGGCGTCAACTCGTTG
>NZ_LOWC01000004.1:0-14441 GCF_001522845.1 Burkholderia sp. BDU5
ACGCCGGCTTGCCGCCCCCGCCAACATGCGGACATTTCATTTGCTACAAAACCGGACATTTCTATTTGTCCGCGACACCCCCTCGGCTATCTGATCGATGATCGACTGCATCGATACGTACGTCGGCGGCGGCTCGACGAGCTTCTCTTCGACGGCCCGCTTTGCGTGTGCAAGGGCTAAATCGAAGATCGAATGCGGTCGTGCCTTGATGCCAAGGCGACGGCAAATCACAAACGGCGGCTTGCTCCAGACGTAGTGCTGCTGGAGCAGTTTGCGATCGAACGGCATGACCTTTCGTACTGCGCGCTCGACCTTATTCGCGTCCGCAAGATCGAGCGTCGAGTCCACCGCGCGACCACCGACCGTCGGAAAATAGATGCTGGCAACGAGCGAATCGCCACCGCCATCACCGCTGCCATTGCGCTGCGCGCGCGCCCAATTCTCCAATCGCTTTTCGATCGTCATAGTTCCCTCGCCTCAATCTTCGTAGTAGCCGACGTGATGCCGGCAATATCCTCGGCGTGCCGCGCCGATACCGAGAATCGTCGCAACATGCGTGCAGCGCACGCCGTTCGCGTCGACGTGTGCGCAGAGCCGATCATCAACGGCAGGTGCCGCAGCGCTAACGCCGGACGGCGACGCGGGCTGCTCGAGCGCCGCGTTGCGCCGGCGGCGCACCTCGGCCCAATGCTTCCGCAGCCGATGCGGCGACGTGATGATCCGCTTCCAGAACTTGTCCCGAAGCGCCCACGCGAACAGGCGAACCATCGCGCGCTCGTCGCGACCGTCGTCCGCCTGCATGCGCTTGATCTCGAACGCCCAACTGCGCAGGTTCGGCTCGTCGCACTCCGGATCGATCGCCTTCACCCGATCCCGCATCCAAGTCGCCAGCTCTGCTGCATCGCTCTCCTGCAAATCCCCACCTCTCTCGCTCACCGCTCCCGGGTATACCTCCGAGGTATGAGAGAGAGAGTTTTTTTCCATCTTTCTATTCTTTGGGTTATTAGTTGGCACCTCGTGCCAGTAACTTTCCTGCATCGTCGCCGTCCCCGCCGTGCCACTGGTCGCATCATGTGCGGCCGGCGCATCGTCAGACACGCTTGCAACAACACCGCCGGCACGACGTTCCGCCAACTTGTCGGCCCCGCTATCTTCCGGCGCTTTGCCGTCGGCCGGCTCTTCCGTCAAACACCCATCCGGAGCACACAGTCGATAGTGGCTATGAGCCCATTGCCGGCCCGGTTGGCGAGATTTCCAGTTGTCCACCCATCCCTTGTCGCGCGCGATCCGGAGATGCTTACTCGCCGTGCGTACGGCGATGCCTGCCCGCTCAGCGAGCGTTTCCAGCGCCGGCCAACACGTTTGACCAAATTCGTTCGTGAATCCCGCCAGCGTATGAAGCACAAGCTTCGTCACGCTCGGTAATTCGCTTTTTTCCATGGCGCGACGCCACTGGAACATGGTGACTGCGGTCGACATGATTAATGTTCTGCAATGAAATTTTCGAAGCGAGTTGCACTCGCATTGAACGTCAGTCGGATCGCGCCGAGCGGGCCATTTCGCTGTTTTGCGATAATGGCCTCGGCCGTACCGCGGTCCGCGGTGTCGGGGTTGTAGACTTCATCCCGGTAGATAAACATGATCACGTCCGCGTCCTGCTCGATCGAGCCGGATTCACGCAGATCGGCCATGATGGGACGCTTATTCGGACGATTTTCTAGGCCGCGATTTAGCTGCGAAAGCGCGATGACGGGCACCTTGAAATCCTTCGCGATATTTTTCAATGCCCGGGATATTTCAGCGACCTCGACGGCCCGCACTTCGTTGCCGGCCCGATCGGAATACATCAGTTGCAGATAGTCGACGACGATCACCCCGAATTCCCCGCCAACCTCGCGTTGTGCTCGTCGGAGATGCGTTCGCAACGCGCTCGGCGTCAGCGTCGATTCCTCGAGCAGATAAATCGGCGTGCTCGACAACTGCGTAACAGCATGCGTAACACGCGGCCACTCGTCGTCTGCGATCTTGCCTACGCGGAAGCGATGTTGATTCAACCGGCCGGCCGATGCCACCAATCGAACACCGAGCTGCTCGTTTGGCATTTCCAGAGACACAACCATCGCGGGTTTTTCGGACAGTCTTGCTGCGTTCTCCGCAATATTCATTGCCAGCGACGTTTTTCCCATCGACGGGCGTCCGCCGATAATCCACAATTCGCCTGGCTGCATTCCCGTTGTGCGTGCATCGAGATCCGCGAACCCAGTCGGAATTCCGGTGACTTCGGAACTATCGTCACGCTGACTCAACTCGTCGACACGCTCCATGACACGAAAGAGCACGGAATTCAGTGAAACAAACCCGGTTTCGTTTCGCCGTGTGCTATCCGACAACGCGAGCACCGACTGCTGCGCCTCATCAATAAGCCCCGCAATGTCACGACCGCCAGTGTTGTGCGCGAGATCGATCAGCTTGGCGCCGACCCTCGACAATGCGCGTCGAATAGATCGACCACGCACGATCTCTGCGTACCGGGCCACGTTCGATGCACCCGGCGTCGACTGCGCCAACTCGTTCAAGTATCGAAGCGGTTCTTTGATCTTCGCACCGGCGGTCTGCAGGTGATCGAATACCGTAACGACATCGACCGCAACACCGGCAGCGAGCATTGCGCCGAACGCCTCGAAAATAAGGCGATTGTCGCGCGTCGTAAAATCGTCCGGCGATATAATCGACGCCGCAACATCATAGGCCTCGCTATCCAGCAGAATTGCACCGAGCACGGATTGTTCAGCTTCGATCGAGCTGATTGAGGCGGAATTTTCGGAAGGAGTTTGAATTCCCATGTCTGAATCCTTGAGAAAAAGCGAGCCCCTCGCCGGCATCGATTTCGATGGCAGCGATGTTTTACCCTCTGAAGATTTCGAGGAAAGCGATGACGTTCCGGAGAAACTACGCGGCATATGGGTTGTCGCTGTTGACAACTTCACATCTCAAGCCGATTTCACGATCTCCGTTGACCAGCTTGCGCGCACGATCGCGTACACGCAGTCCGCATTCGCGAACAACCGACTCTTCGGCAACGGCCAAATCATTGGTGCATTCGAAAACGAGGAACAAGCGCGACAGCTTGCTCAAGCGCTTGACGCATATCGAGCTCTAGCGCAAAAGGATCGCGACACGCCCCGGTAATTCGGCGGACCGCGTGCTTGAGAATTTACGACGCGACGGTTAGTCACGTTTCCACCCCGATCCCGTGGCAGAGGATGGCCGAGCACGCGACCGCCCCGCTCGCCGCGCGATCTGGATCGTTTCCTCGATTCGACGCTGCGCTGCGCGACCGATCTTCTCGATCGACTCGGCCTCCCGGCGCTCAATCACACCGTCGCTCACTGCGCGACGAACCTCATCGGCCAGCCCACCCGCCTTGGTGTTTACAGAGAGCACCGATTCGACCAAAGCATTGATGCAGCCCGGCGCCTCGTCATGCTCAGCGCTCACAGCGACAAGCCCGAACCGCCCATTGAAAGCGTGAACAGCATCCATCGCGTGCGGCTGGTTCTTCTCAAGCATCCACTCGACGAGCAACTCGAACATTTCGCCGGACAGACGCGCGCCGTCGACTTCGCGCAATTTCAGGCGCAACGCCTCCCCGGTGATCCGAGCGCCACGTCGCTCCGTTAAATATCGAGCTGCATCCTCGACCTTGCCCGGCGTGTTCAGGACCGACGTGTAAAGGACATCGATCCACGCGGTTTGACTGTATTGGTGAGCCATTTTTACCCTTGAATTTCACCGTTTTTCATGCTGTTAACCTCGCGTCGGATCGAATACCATTCAATCACTCGATCAACGGAGCCGGAATTTATGGAAGCAAACCACCCCTACGATTTCCGCTGTAATTTCTGCGGATTCGTTCGAAAGGAGACCATCGAGCGAGCGCTCAACGGCCAATTAGATCCCCCGGCCTGGTGTCCGGAATGTCGTCGGACGATGGAACTCGATTTCGACGATGTCGAAAAGCAAGCAAAGAAGGCGGGATTGATACCGATCGATGACGGGGAGTGACGCGCCCACCTGGTCCAACCACCCAGTCAGGTTCGCGGCCAGTGCGGATCAGTCGGCGCATGTACACCTCTTGGAGCCAGTCGACCCACCGGACGCGATGCCGATATGCAAGCCGCGAGAATGGGCTGCGATGGTGCATCAGCAAATATCGGAGAGCCGACCAGTGAGGGGATCGACGCTTCATGCGATCTCCTGTTTTTGAGCGAGCTCCGGCCAGATGTCCGGGATCACGTCGGCGGAGAACAAATCAACCCTCCGGACGAGCCCGGCGGTCTCCCGCTCAATTGACCAGCCGAACGGGATCGGCACGGGTCTCTTCTTGTTTGCCCATGCGCTCAGGTCCGACGCATGAGCGCCGATGGCGGCGGCCAATTTGACGAGTCGGCCGCGTTCGGCATCGAGATAGGTTCTGAGGTCCATACCGCAACTTTAGCGAAACGCAAAAGCTTTGTCTATAGCGTTTCGCGCATATACGGCTTTAGCGTTTTGCTATTGAATTGCAGACATGAAGGACATCGACCAAATCCGTCGCGACAACCTCAAGATCATCGAATCCGAGCATGGGGGGCCGGCAGCTGCAGCCGCTGCCATCGGCATGTCTCACTCGCAATTCACCAATCTGCGAGACGGAGCAAAGGACTCGAAGACGGGCAGGGCTCGCGGCATGCGCGCAATGACGGCGCGCAAAATTGAACAGAACATTGGCAAACCAGTCGGCTGGATGGATACCGACCACTCCGCCGCAGCGGCTGCGAATTCTCCAGCCGATCCGCCGGCTGGCTGGAGCCAACTTAACCCCGGCCAACGCGCTCAGGTTGAATCGTTTATTGGATGGCTCTTAACGCAATCGGCGACTCAACCGAACACTACGCCGTCAGGAAGTAAGCGATTCGGCAAGGGCGGGTGACGCTGCCGGCTTATACCCGGGCCTTGGCTCAAGGCAACAGTCCGGAAACAACCAATCGCGGGTCAAAATCAGGCCGCCGCCGTCGTCTGCCAAACCCATTACGGACGGCCCCGCAAGCTCGCACTCCCACCTTCCGTCGAAATGTATCTGTACCACCTCAACGAAGCGCCCAACAAGGGCCTCGTTGGGCGACCGCACAACCCTCGCGACATCCCCCGGCCTGCATCGCAGGCATTTAATCGGTTCTTCTTTCATCAACAGCCCCGCCTTCATTAGCGCCGAAATACTGTATGCATGTACAGTAGTGTAATCAAAAAGACAGATCCCTTCCAACAACTGTCAGTTTTGTCAGGATGCCCGCAACATGCGGTTTTTTTGCGCCCGACGACACAACCTGGCGTCACGCGTCCTAGTTCGGCGTTACAAATTTAGCGTATGTTTTCGCGTTTCGCTATAGACAAGCGTTTCGCGTTTCGCTAAAGTCCGACTCGTCGCAGCACTGCCGCTGCACATGCACTAGGCGAGGCACCAATGCTTACCACCCTGTTCCAGCGTCGTGAATTCATGGGGCTTAAATCGCGTTCGTTGCGGGTTCGCGACTGGCACCCGCTCGTCGCGCTCGTCGTGCTTTACCTGATTGCCTGCGCGATCGCCCCCGAACTCGGCGTTTGAGGTGCGCGATGAACAACAAACCGCGCTCCGCACGTCAGCTCGAAACGGTAATTCTCGGTTGCATCAAACGCTCGGCGGAATACGCCAAGAAATACAACCCCGACATTTCCAACCGTGATCGGCGCACCAGTGATTTCGTCGCCAGCCTTTGCGGTGCGCTCGAGGGACACGGATATCTCGAACTCGCCAAGGCATTCGCGGCCGGCGCCGGCATGGAACACCTGTACCCGGCGGAGAAAGCATGAACAAGCCCCTGCCCCTCTGGAAAATCGTGCTGCTCTGGCTGGCCGTTGGTATCGGTTGCGTCGCGTGGACGTACGCCGGCGAAGCGGCGGATGCATCGAGCGCGACGACCTACAGCGCGTGAGCTGGCCATGCAGAAAGCTCACCTGCCTGCACACCTGCTCCGTGTCGAATGGCAATTGCTGCACATGCGGGGCGATTTCGACATCGCGATCCAGCGCGACAGCGTTCGCAAGATGCTGGAATCGTCAGCGCGTGCACGCGAGTCGCGCGAGCAACGCCGTGCAGCTGCGAGCGCGGACATTAAGCGCCTGCAAGCCGGCGACGCGGAGGACTGATCGATGCCCCGCTGTCACGTTCGCTGCACACACTGCGCGACTCGGCGGTGCTTACGCCGACACCCCGACCGTTACGAACGCTTGCCGGCTTGCCGTGTGTGCGGCCGGCGCCGATACCGCGTCGACCGCTGGATGAATCGCCGGAACACGACACGCATGCGGTGCGACTGCGCCGGTTACTGGTTCCCGCACCGGCGCGGCTCCCTTTTCTGCTGGCACCGAGCCGACGGCTCGAACCGCTACCCCGGCGACGCCGATTTCGCCGATCGCAATTTCGACGGCCTCGCGGCCTGACTTCACTTGAGAGGTAATCGCATGTCTCTGTTCACGTCACTGCACGCGCTCGCGCAGGCAGCAAGCATCAACATCCTGATCACCGCCGAGGGCGATGAAAATCTGCGCGTCAATGTCACGCCGCTGCAGAACGGCAAGGGTGAGAAAAAGCTCTGGCCGCTGTCGCTCGTCGCGACGCCCGAAGAACTCGACGCCGAATTCGCAACCGCGGTCGAAGCATACGAACCCGGCGCGCTGTCGCTGCTCGACCAGGCGCGCGCGTGCGCCGCCGCGAACACATCTGGTTCAGCGCCCGCGCTTCCCGCGCCGAGCGCGGGACCGTCGTCCAGCGCCCCGGCGAAACGTGGGCGCGGTCGACCGCCGAAGGCAGAGAAGGCCGGCGACGCAAATACCCCTTCGGCAAACAACGATGCAGACGCTAACCCAAATGCAGCCGATCCGCGCCAGATGCGCATCGATGACGGTGCAGGACAAGCCGCCGCCGAAGCATCGCCGCCCGCAGAAACACCGGCAGCCGCAGAGCCCACGAACACGACGCAGCCGGCAACGGACGGCGACGCCGTCGACATGTACTGATTGGGGAGCTAGACATGCAAATCGAAAATCTCCAACGCGAGTTTTCCTACAACGGCGCGAAGCTCGCCGATCCGGCGCCGACGTTCACGCTGCAGCAGGTCCGCGATTTCTATTCGCAGACCTACCCCGAGCTGACGAACGCCGAGATCGAGGGGCCGGTCGTGAAGGGCAATCGCAACGTCTACACGTTCCGCCGGGCCGTCGGCACGAAGGGCGGCGATCCGTTCGTCGATGTCCGCACACAAATCGATGCGATCCTCGCCCACGGCCGCGCCGTACCGATGCAGATTCGGTCCTACCTGCTCGAAGTCGACCGATTCAGCGCCGCCCATGTCTGCCCGCTACTCGACGCGGAAATCGCGTTTATCGGCGCGCTGTTCGCGCATTACGGGAGCGCGGCATGACTCTTCGCGAACTTCGTAAGCACCTGCGCGAAAACACGTTCGTCGACAGCCGCGCGCTCGCCGCTCCGAAGAAGCACGTCAACAGCTCGCTCGCGCTACACATTTGGCGCGCAGTAGCTGCTGGCGATAGCTCGGCGCCGCGCTTGCGTCTCCCGTCGTCCGACATGCCGGTTTTGCCATGATCTCGAACGCCCTCACCCTGCCACGTATCGCCAGCGACGTGCCGACCCGGTACGTCGCTGGCGAAAGCGGCCAGTTCGCGCACAACCTCGCGCTTTCACTGATGCGCGGGAACATGTTGACCATCGAAGATGCGCAACTGGCCAATGATCACCGCAATGAACGCGAACTCGCTCGAATCGCTCTCACGCGGGCATGGCGAGAAATCACGGACGCACATTCGATTTTCGAATGGTCTTTGCGTGTAAGCGCCGATTCGTGCGGGCCATCGTATTACCGTACCAACGACGACAACAACGTGTGGCTGTCGATTCACACCGAAGAAGGCGCCGGCTCCGCGCCGGTTCGATTCTTGCGTGGCAGCGTTACCCATCTCGAAAGCGTGATGCCCGGCCTCGGTCAGACAGTACTCGCCGTGCTTTATGAAGCGTGCACGCACTACCTGCCGTCCGTCCTGACGCCGAGTGAGACGATCTCCATTGCCGGGTACATGTATTGGCAAGGGCATGCGAACGAAATCGACGCGCTACCCGAGCTGCGCATGAGCTACGACGACGATGAATCCACAACTCCCGAAGAATTCTTTGAGGCGTGCTCCGTCCCTCGTCGCGCCGAATTCTTCCACGACGCGCCGGAATGGCTCATCAAGCCGCGTCAGGTATTGAACACGTTCGACGTACACCGCGCGGCTGAGCAGGATGCTGTTGCGGCACTTGCCGTTAGCGCGTGCGACGAGATTCATCGACTGATTTCCCACGAAGGTCCGTTTTCCCGCGTCGACTGCCGCGATTCCAGCATCGGGCCGGGCATCGATTTTTCCCTGTTCCTGCTTTGGGACCACGACGACGGCACCGGCCGCGTACTCGATGACTTTCTCGAACACGAAATGCAGGGCGATGCGCTCGAAGCCGCGTGTGCGATCAGCCTGCCGCTCGCAGGCAAGGCCGTCGGCAACTGGTTTGCGCGGATGCGCAATACCGCGCGCCTGGCGCTCGCCGTCGAAGCGTTGCTCGACGTGATCGCGCTCCGATCGCCGGACAGCCCGGCCGAGGCACAACGCATACAGGTGCGCGTATGAAAGACGTCGACATCCATTGCGACACCGAATCGCACCTCGAACTCGATTCTGCGCTGCTGCTGTATCGGAACAGTGCCGAAACGCAGGTATACGTGACGCGCCATGCCGCGCGCGTCGTCGACGGCGTGCCGACGCTGCTCGCGGGTGAGCCGGTCACGGAGCGCCAACTTGCGGCATTCGCTGCCGCAGCATCGAAACGCGCCGCGCAACAGGGCTTCGTGCACGAGCGAGTGATCTTCGCCGGCTCGGGCGTTGTCGCGTGGTGGATGCCGGCAGGCGTGCGTCATGTCTGGTTCAAATCGGAAAAGCCGCTCGGCACGCGCGCGGGCCCCGCACATCAACCCGCCCTGCTGTTCATCGCGCAAGGCGACAGCCGGCACGTTTTCGCGCTCGCCGAGAACGCGCGACCGCAGCGCAATACAAACCTGTTCCAGGCGCCGTACTACAACGTCTATTCCTCCGGTTCAGTATGTACCGGCAACGTCGAGATCGCGAAGCAACCGAACGCGGCCGACGTCGAGCAATACGAGGATGAATTCTTTCGGAGTCGGTTCACGCATCCGAACGCCCCAAAGCTGATTCAGGGCGGAAGCGTTTCCACGCTCTGGCGCCAGCTGCTCGACGGCGCCGAATTTCCCACCGACAGGCTGGTCGCGCTTGACCTGACCGTCGAATCCGCAATTCAACGTCTCACGCAACGGAGATAACGACATGTCCAGCAAGATCGAAGCCATCAAGGCAACCTTCGAATCGGCTACGACCGACACGCTGCGCGCGCTGGGCGACGCGCTCAAGATATTCAGCGAGGCAGTCGCCGACGAAGTGAAGGCCGGCCAGTCGCGCCCGATCGCCGCGAACGCCGACGCCGCAAATATCGGCCTCGACGAAGCACTGTTCGACAGCGCCCCCGTCGCCGCGGTCCCGCGCCACGCAGAATTTGCGCCGCTGCTCGACGTCGGCCACCGATTCCTGCTCGCAGCAGAAGGCCTGTTTGTCGAGATCCGTCGCCCCTGGCTGCACCTGATTCAGCCGATCGCATCGATCGAAAGCGCCGGCCCGCGTCCGCCGTACGGCTCGCTCGCACCGAAAATCGAATTCGCGTTCGGCCGTCTCGGCGCCGCCGAGCAGCATTTCCGCCGGTTCGGCGAGGACGCGCGCGCCGCAGCCCCGAACGAACACGCGGCGTGGATCGTGTGGGACAACGAGAAACGCGAACTCGCCTATCGCGACCTCGAGATTGACCACGCTACGCCGGGCAGCATCACATTCAAGCGCCCCGCTCTCACCGAACACGAAAGCCTCGTCGTCGACCTGCACAGCCACGGCACGACCAGCGCATTTTTCAGTGAGGTCGATGATCGTGACGACGCAGGCGAGGTCAAGCTCTCGGCCGTCGTCGGCACGCTCGCGGCCGGCGCGACGCCCACCATTGCGTTCCGCCTTTGCGCACTCGGCAAGACCATTCAACTGAAGGTGCCCGTAACCGCGTTCTTCGCCGCAGCGGAGGCGTCAGCGTGAGCCAGTCGGCAACGAAGCAACACCGGACGCCGGCGCATTTCATCGGCGATCAACGCGTCAAGATCGCACTGATCGGATGCGGCGGCACCGGTTCGCAGATGCTGACCGGCCTCGCGCGCCTGAACCATGCGCTCGTCGAACTCGGCCATCCGGGCCTGCACGTGACCGCATTCGACGCGGACACCGTCAGCGCCGCGAACGTCGGCCGGCAAATGTTCAGCCCGGCCGACGTCGGACAACGCAAGAGCGTCGTGCTCGTGCACCGGCTCAATGCGTTCTTCGGGCTCGACTGGTGCGGTCGGCCGGTACACGCCGGCCCGGACGCAATCGTACGCGGCACGCTCGATCTCGTCGTGATGTGCGTCGACAGTGCCGCGGCACGGGCAAAGCTGACGCCCTTCCTGAAAAAGGCCGGCAGTTACGTGATGGATCTCGGTAATCGTGCGAGCGACGGTCAAGTAATTCTCGGTGCGGGCGAACAAGCGCTTGGCAACCGGACAGGCGATCAGGTCGACAGCATACCGCTGCGCTGGCCGTACGACGTCCTGCCCGAACTGATCGATACGACGATCCCCGAGGACGACACACCGAGTTGCAGCCTCGCCGAAGCGCTTGAGCGACAAGAGCTGTTCATCAACCAGGCCATCGTGACGCAGGGGCTCGCGATCCTTTGGGAATTTTTCCGGCACGCACGCCTAACGTGGTGCGGCGCATTCATCAATCTGAAAACAGGCCAAGTGCGGCCGGTATCCGTATAGAGGAATTTATGGCTATCCGTAACGAAAAAAGCCCGCTCACGCGGAACGCAAGCGGGCAACGTTGTGCTGCAAGAGAGACAGGTGCGCCCACCGGGACACCTTCCCGAGTTATCGACACCGAAGCAGAGAACTTTAGCACCCACCAGGGCCACGCTGATGCCCTGACGGCAAAAGACGCCCTCGCAGCAATCGAGACGTTCGAAATCGTCGGCGAAAACAACGATTCGCGCGAACCGAACGCCGATGATCGTTTCATCCTGACCGAGTTCATCGCGCATGCATTCGGTGGATACCCCGCCGAGCGACACGCAGCAGCGCCGGCCGACGCCCGGGCGCACTGGAAAACCGGGACGCCGCCGACCAAGGATGGCGAACACCACGAATACATCGTGGCAGTGCGCCGCGCACATGACAAACGGCGTGTATTCGTGTTCGCTGCCAGCCACGCGATCAACTATGCCGATGACCTGCACGACCAAGACGGCAAAGAATTCATCGCGGACGGCTGGTACGACATCGGCGAAGACCCAAGCGGGGAATTCAATACCTTGTTCACGCCGACTCTGGGTCCGGATGACGAGGTACTCGGCTGGCAGGAACTCCCGAAGTGGAGCGCTGCGACATCCGCAGAGCTCGAACCCACTGTGACAAACGTGCAGCAAGAAGCAGCCCCTGTCGAGGGCGCAATCGACCCGAGCGAGCACCTGATCAACTTCAGCTGCCAGTCGCTCACCCTTACCGGCGCGCAGCTGCTCGAAGCACTCGACTTCATTGCGCCGGATCGCGATCGCGACCAGCTTGAAAGCGAACTCACGTTCCAGCAAGGCGAAGGTCACGCCGGCAACGGCATGTATTGCTGGGTCACCGAATACCCCGAGGAAGGCGCGATCTTTGTCGACGGATCGACCGCAATCCCAGCCGAAGCCGTGCCCACGCCGGCGGACGAGCGGAAGGAATGGCTCGGCCCCCATCGCAACGGATGGGAAGCGCTGAATGAGACGCGGAAGGCTGTCGCCGAGGTCATTGGCGCCGACCCCGCAACGTGGCCCGATCATGGAAACGCACCGTTGGCAATTGCCGCGGCGCTCGCCCTACGCCAACCGCAACCGCGCGCCGAGATGACGAAAGCGGCGCACGACGTGCTCGCCGAACGCCGCCGGCAGGTCGACCAGGAAGGCTGGACGCCAGCACACGACGATCAATACGGCGATCACGAAATGTCCTGCGCCGCAGGCTGCTATGCGATGTGCACGCTGGCGTACCCCGCTGGCGATCCGCCTCCGGCGTGGCCCTGGGCCGCCGATTGGTGGAAGCCGACGACGCATCGTCAAAATCTCGTGAAGGCCGGCGCACTGATCCTCGCCTCGATCGAACAGATTGACCGCGCACGGGAGCCCCAATAATGGACATGAGCGAATTGCAGCAGCTGCTGCCCGAGCTGCGCCGGCTGGTCGCGGCGCTCGAGCAGCCGAAGAAGCTCGACGAAACGCTGTGGAGCACGGAGCAAATTGCGAAATGGCTCGGCCTGTCGAAAGCCACCGTTGAACTGCGAGTCGTCACCCGCAAGGATTTTCCCGAAGGCATGCGTCCCGTTGAAAGTCAGCAAGCACAGCGCCGATGGTTCGCGAGCGACGTACTCGAATGGGCGCGCCGGAACCGCGGCACGCTCCCGACGCCGCGGCCTGGCCGGCGCCGAAAGGCAGATTAATCGAGGCGTGCCGCCAGCTCGGCGGCCGTCTCGTCGTAGTAGATCATCAGGGATTGAATATCCCTGTGCCCGATCATCTTCGCCAGCGCCAGCACGTGGAGCTTCCGCGATAGGCGCGTCGTCGCCTCGTGCCGAGAATCGTGGAAATTCAGGTCCGCGATCTCGGGCCGCTTCTTCGCCAGTGTCCCGCGCGTGCGCCGCCACATCACATCCATGCTGGCCTGCGCAACGGGGAAACATCGCGGCTCCCCCTTTATTCTCGGCAAACGCCGGATCAATTCGACGGCTCGCGTAGACAGTGGCACATCCCGCGCGTCGCCGTTCTTCGTCTTCGGCAGCCGCACAAATCGCTTGTCTAGATGCACGCTCGGCCACGTCATCGACGCCATTTCGATCTGCCTCATGCCAGTCTCGAGGGCGAGCAGGAAAGCGAGGGCCGTATACTGCTTGACGTTCTTCGGCGGAACCCCATCCTGCAATCCGAGAGCCGCGGCCATCGCGGCCGCCTCGTCGTCCGACACGCGACGATCGCGCGACGGTGGATTTTTGGGGCGCTTCACCTCGTGAACCGGGTTCGTGTGCACCCACTTCCATTCGGCGCGCGCAGCCTCGAATACCGCCGACAGCAGGTTCAAATCCCGGTTGACAGTTGACGGCTTGACCACCTTGAGTCGAGCGTCGCGCCATGCCCCGATTTGCTCGGGCTTCACGTTGCGGATCAGGTCACCCACGAAATCCATGCTCGCCCGAAAGAACTCGAGCCGAGTCTTGTTCCATTCGTGCTTGCCCATCGCGGGCGAAACCTTTTCCAGGTATTCATCGAAGCCATCGCCGAGCGTCTTGTTGACCTTCGAATATGATCGTCGACGGCCAGCGTCGATTTCCGCCTCGAGCGCGGTCGCCCAAGCCACGGCCTCTGCCTTTGTATCGAACGTTCTGGAATCTCGAATACCTGCCTTCGCAACTTCCGCGCGCCACGACGCGCCCCGCTTTCTGTAGCTTGCCATCCTGTGCCCTGGCGTAATTTTGGCGTAAAGGATAGCGGAAATTTGATGGATTTTGGGGAACTCTGGAATCGAACCCGTACCGCGAGACAGCCCGGCGAGCCCCGTCAGTATTGGCTTCGTAGAAAATTGATGGAGTTTGATAGCTGTTGAAGGAATCACAGCCGATCCCTGTCGGGGGGACCATCCGATGATTCCGAAGTAGTCCGGCGAAATCCCCCAAAGTTCCAGAAAACCCCGCCTAGCTATGCTACGTGGGGCTTTTTTCTTCCTCCACCGACATTTGAGCCTGAGACGATGGAGAAAACGAACTTGAACACGGCATTTTTGCTTATGGCGCAGTACAACGCGCGGACGGTGATCCCGATCGACGAAGTATGCCGGGACTTCTTTCCGCACCTGTCGACCGACAAGACGATTCGCAAGGTGTCGCTCGGCGAAATCCGACTTCCGTTGATTCGTGTCGAGCCGTCGCAGAAGTGTGCCAAGGGCGTACACCTGCAAGACCTCGCCGACTATCTCGATGCGCGTCGCGAAGCCGCGCAAAAGGAGTGTGAACAGCTTGCGAGCGCTCGACGCTAGAGCACCGAACAGGGGTAGCGAGCGTCGTTCGGGGGTATTTTTGGCTCATCGAGGAATTCCGGGGAACGCGGCGCGGATTTTGAGGAAGAAATATTCCTCGTCGCGGTACCCGTA
>NZ_LOWC01000005.1:0-25945 GCF_001522845.1 Burkholderia sp. BDU5
ACGGCTGGCTTCATGCCGCACCCAAAAACCGGACAGATTACGTGCTACAGACCCGGACAATTCATTTGCTCGCGACAGTATGTCTCAAAGGTATTGACAGATCGGCAAGCGCCTCATAGAATTTCATCTCTCTGCTGTTTGTTCCCCGATAGCTCAGTCGGTAGAGCGCCGGACTGTTAATCCGTAGGTCCCTGGTTCGAGCCCAGGTCGGGGAGCCAAGAATTGCAAAGGCCCGTTGCATACGGGCTTTTTCATGGCCGCCATCATTTTGCTGTCCCGGGCGTCAAGCATGCCGAATCGTCTTATTCCCCGATAGCTCAGTCGGTAGAGCGCCGGACTGTTAATCCGTAGGTCCCTGGTTCGAGCCCAGGTCGGGGAGCCAGCTTCGAAGGCCCGTCGTTCGCGACGGGCCTTTTTGCTTTTCTCTTCCGGGTTTTTCGTCGCGCCGCGCACCGTCGCGCCGGCCCCGGCATGCTAGAGTCGTGCTCTGCTTCTCGCCACGTCCCCAGATTCGCCGCCGATGAAAAACCGTGACTTCGCTGTCCTCGCGACCTGCGCCGCCCTCTTCTCGATCGCCTCGTCGGCCGCGCGCGGCGAGGAAATCGCGAGCGTCAACACCAATTTCCGCCTGACGGGTTCCGACCGCGTCGTCGTCGAGGCGTACGACGACCCGCTCGTCAACGGCGTCACCTGCTACGTGTCGCGCGCCCGCACCGGCGGCATCAAGGGCACCCTCGGCCTCGCCGAAGATCCGACCGAGGCGTCGATCGCGTGCCGGCAGGTCGGCCCGATCCGCTTCACCGAGCCGCTCAGGCAGCAAACCGACGTGTTCAGCGAGCGGATGTCGTTCGTCTTCAAGACGCTGCACGTCGTGCGCGTCGTCGATAAGAAGCGCAACACGCTCGTCTATCTGACCTACAGCGACCGGATTGCGACGGGCAGCCCGAAGAACAGCGTGACCGCAGTGCCCGTGCCGGCCGACACGCCGATTCCGGTCAGATAACGGGCGCGCCCGCTTCGGCCGACCGTCCGCCGCCGTCATGCGCCCCGAATACCCGCGCGAGCATGTCCGCTACTGGCGCACGCCGCTGCTGGCGGATGCGGATTTCGTCACGGCGACCTATCGCGACCACGCGTTCGCGCCGCACTGGCACGACGCCTACACGATTCCTGTCATCGAGGCGGGCGCCGAGCGCTACACGTGCCGCGGCGGCGCCTACGTCGCCGACACGGGCTCGATCCCCGTCATCAATCCGGGCGAAATCCATACCGGCTCGCGCGCAGCCGAAGACGGTTGGCGCTATCGCGTGAGCTACGTGCCCGTCGACTTCATCCGCGCGCTCGCCGACGAAATCGCCGGCAAGCCGCAGTCCGCGCCTTGGTTCAGGCTCGACGTCATCCACGACGCGGATCTTGCCGCGCGGCTCGTCGTCGCGCACCGGCTGATGGAGGCAAGCGGCACGACGGCGCCGCACGCGGCGGCCGATCGTGCGAATCGCGCGTGGCTTGGAGCAGACCTTGCGCCGGCCGGCGGCGGCGCTTCGGCTTCGCACGTCGCGGGCGGTCCGCCGTGGGGCGCGATCTCGCCGGACGGCGATCCGCTGTCGGCCGAAACCGCGATGCTCGACGCCTACTCGACGCTGATCGCCCGCCATGCGGGCAATCGCAGCACGCCGCGCGACGTGGCGGCCGACCATCGGTGCGTCGATGCGATGCGCGAGCGGCTCGCCGCCGATCTGTCCGAAACCGTGACGCTGTCGGACGTCGCACGAGCGGCCGGACTGTCGCCGTTTCATGCAGCGCGCCTGTTCTCGCGCGCGACCGGCATGCCGCCGCACGCGTGGCGCAACCAGTTACGCCTGCAGCGCTCGCTCGCGCCGCTGCGCGCCGGCGCGAGCGTCGCCGACGTCGCCGCCGCGTGCGGCTTCACCGATCAAAGCCACTTCACCCGCCATTTCAAACGGATGTTCGGCGTGCCGCCCGGCCGCTGGCAGCCGTCGTAGCGCCATCGCGCGGTAACGGCAGGCACGCAGCGGCGAAGCAAGAACGTACAAGCGGGCGCGCGGCCGGCCCGACTATCCTCCCCCGTATAGGAGGTAGCCGTCTTGTCCCAGTCCCGCCCCACCCATTCCCCGCCTGGCCGGCTCGGCGAATTCGCCGCCGGCGTGCGCGACACTATCCCGATGATGATGGGCGCCGCCCCCTTCGGCGTGATCTTCGGCACGCTCGTCACGACCGGCCCGCTCGCGCAGTGGCACGGCGAGCTGATGTCGCTCGCGCTGTTCGCCGGCTCCGCGCAGTTCATCGCGCTCGGCCTGATCGCGGGCGGCGCGAGCTACGCCGTCGTGCTCGCGACGACGTTCGTCGTCAACCTGCGTCATCTGCTCTATAGCGCGACGCTCGCGCCATACGTCGCGCACCTGCCGCTGCGCTGGCGGGCGGCGCTCGGCGCGCTGATGACGGACGAGGTGTTCGCCGTCGCGTACGCGCATTACCGCCATGCCGAGCCCGGCGCGACGGGGCCGTATCACTTCTTCGGTTCGGGCGTCGCGATGTACGTGAACTGGCAGATCTGGACGATCGCGGGCCTGCTGTTCGGCGCCGCGTTCCCGCGCCTGCAGTCGCTCGGTCTCGACTTCGCGATGGCGGCGACGTTCATCGCGATCGTCGTGCCGCAACTTGCCGCGCTGCGCTACCTCGCCGCCGCCGCGACGGCCGGCGCCGTCGCGTTCTTCTGCCGCGCGTGGCCTTACAAACTCGGGCTGCTCGCGGCCGTCGCGGCGGGTGTCGCGATCGGCGTCGCGCTGACCTGGCTGAACGGCCAGCGTGCTCGCCGGCGCGCGGAGGCCGCATGAGCTACGCGCTGCTGATCGTCGGCATGGCGGCGCTCACGTACGCGATCCGCACGACGCTGTTCCTGTTCGGCGACCGCCTCGTCTTCCCGCCGCTTTTGCTCGCCGCGCTGCGCTTCGTGCCGGTGACGGTGCTGACCGCGATCGTCGTGCCGATGACGATCGCGCCGCACGGCGGCGACGCGGAGCTGACCTGGCGCAATCCCCAACTCGTCGGCGGCGTCGGCGCGGCGCTCGTGTCCGCCGCGACGCGCCGGCCGCTCGTCACGATCGCTGCCGGTCTCGCGGTGTTCTTCTTCTGGCAGGAAATCGTGCTGCCGCACGGCTGGCTGCCCGGCTGAGCCCCTCTCCATCGCCGGGCGCGACATCGCGCACACAGGCCTCAAGTTCTCGCGCGGGCAGCCGTTAAGAGGATGAAGCCCTGCGCCCGGCGACGCGATCCGGTCCACCGATGCGGCGCGACGACCGACGGCCCGCCCGCCGGCCGATCCGCAGCGCCGACACGCGGCCTGCCCACGTCGGCGCTGCGCGGGCGAAAGCGCCGGTCAAACCGACCGGCATCGAGCATCGAGATAGACATGGGCCAGATCACTCTCACCCTGAAAGACGACACCGTCGCTTCCTTGCGCAAAGACTTCGACGCGTTCGTGCGCGTGTCGCTCAAGCTCGATCCGCAATTCGTCACACCTTCGTTCGAGGATTTCCTGCGCGCGAAGCTGCTCGACAGCATGGTGCCGCTTACCGAGCACGCGGTGCAGCGGCTGCTGCAAGGCGGTCAATATGCGTGGGCGAAGCGCACCCTCGACAAGGAGTTTCCGGACGTCCTCGCGATCCTGATCCGGCAGGCGGGCGAATTCGGCTTCGGCGTCGCGTCGCGTTCCGAATGGACGCCTGACGAGCTCGCGAAAGCATGCCGCGACTGGGCGGCCGCCGTCGTGTCCGGCGCGCAGGGCGACGCGGCGCTCGTCGATCCGCTCGCCGCACAGATCAAGGCGGCCGTCACCGACATTCAGACGCTCGAGGAGCGGATGCAGACGCCCGCGTGGCGGCTCGCCGAATCGCTGCGGCAACGCGTGTACGAAGCGAAGCTCGCGTGCGAGATGAGCGTCGGCAGCGTCGCGCGCGAAAAGCTCGGCGAACTGCGCGGACTGCTCAGGCTCGGCATCGCGCACGGCTCGTTCCAGAAGCAGGAAGCGCAGCAGATCATGGAATACCTGCGGCTGCTGAAGCCCGAGATCTTCGTCGAGGAGCCGTACGACGTCTTCACGCGGATCGCCGCATGGCTGCGCAGCGTGTTCATGGTCGCGGCGCCCGCGCGCGGCGCACAGAGTGCGTCGCAGCCACCGGGCCGGCGCCGCCCATAGCGCGCGGCGCGCTCGCCGAGTCGCGCAGATTCGCGTGCACGAAACGAAAACGAACCGGACAAAGGAAACGGCCCGGACCGCATCATGCGGTCCGGGCCGTCGTCCATCGGTCAATGCTTGGCGGTCAGGCGGGCCTTCCGGGGCGAACCGCCCGCGCGCCAGCCGACGGCGCTTGCTTACTGGCTCGCGCCGGCCTTCACGCCGCCGTTGACGGACAGCGAGCCGTTCGCACCGCCCGCGACGCCCTTCGCGAGACCGCCCGCCGCACCCGCAACGCCGCCGACCGCATTGCCGGCCGCGCTCGTCGCGCCGTTCACGACGTTGCCCGCTGCGCTCGTCGTGCCATTGACGACGTTGCCCGCCGTGCCCGTCGCGTCGTCGGCCATGCCGCTCGCCTTCGTCTTCGCATCGGCGCCGACTTCGGCCGCTTCGTCAGCCTTCGCCTTGGCCTTGGCTTTCGCGTGCTTCACGTGCTTCTTCGCCGAATGCTTGGCGGCGTTCGCCGCCGCTTCCGGCGATGCAGCCACGTTGCCGCCCGCGTTCAGCTGTGCGCTTGCGCCTGCCTGCTGGCCGAGCACGCCGGCCGAGCCGCCGACCGAACCTTGCGTCTCCACGCCAGCCGTCTGCGCGAAAGCGGTCGTCGCCATCGCCGCCACCGCGGCACCGATCAGCATTGCACGAATCTTGGACATCGCAATTCTCCTCAACAAAGTCGTTGGAACGGCTCACCTTCGAAGGTCGCCGCTATGGGCCCGCCGCAACATGCAGCGAGTCCGTGTACAGACCGGCCGATTTCGTTCGCGGTTCGCCGTTCTCGACAACTGTTACCCACCGTTTCAATTGCTGACGAGTTCGACACACTCGCTTACATGCGACGGCTTCGCACGCGCGAAACCCCGAAAACATTTGACGCCGACCTTACACCGCGGGCGCCGCGCTTCGCTTATGATGCGATGCCGCCGTCGAGCGGCGCGCTCTCTTTTCCCGTTTTCATTGCCATGCCCAA
The DNA here is from genome assembly GCF_001522845.1 of Burkholderia sp. BDU5. Classification (NCBI taxonomy): domain Bacteria; kingdom Pseudomonadati; phylum Pseudomonadota; class Betaproteobacteria; order Burkholderiales; family Burkholderiaceae; genus Burkholderia; species Burkholderia sp. BDU5. The sequence continues at coordinate 5,223 of NZ_LOWC01000005.1, forward strand.
TCTGGATTTCACGCTGACCGGCGAATTCGTCGAACTGCATAATCTGCTCAAGCTCACCGGACTCGCGGACAGCGGCGGCTCGGCGAAGATGCTCGTCGCATCGGGCGCCGTGACGGTCGACGGCGCGGTCGAGCTGCGCAAGACCTGCAAGATCCGCGCGGGCCAGGTCGTACTGTTCGGCGACACGCGCATCGCCGTGCACGACGCGCCGTAGCGAGCCCCTGTCGGCCGTAAGGCCATCGGCGAGCCTCATCGACAACGCGCACGGAAACTCGTAAGCTGATCGTTTCACAAAAATAAGCAATGCGCGGGCAGGCCGCCCGTGCGAACGCGTCCCATGTCGCCTACCGGTTTCACGCGAGCGGCCGCCGCGCCGTCTCCCACCCTGTCCCGTCATGCCGCCGATACGGCGCGCCTCGCCGCGCCGCTCGCGATCGCGCAACTCTCGCAAATGGCGATGAGCGTCACCGACACCGTACTGCTCGGCTCGCTCGGCCCCGACGCGCTCGCGGCGGGCGGCCTCGGCGCGAATCTGTTCTTCGTCGTCGTCACGCTGCTGCAAGGCGTGCTGACGTCGGTCAGCGTGAGCGTCGCGCACGCGCGCGGCGCGAAGGCCGAGCATCGCGTGCCGCACATCTACTGGACGGGCTTCGCACTGTCGCTGCTGCTCGCGCTTCCGGCGTTCGTGCTGCTGTCGTTCGCGGAACCGCTACTGCGCGCGTTCGGCGAGCCTGCGACGCTCGCGCGCAACGTCGGCGAATACGCGGCCGTGCTGCGCTTCGCGGCGCCCGGCAGCCTGATCGGCGTCGGGCTGATGCGCTCGTTCCTGCCCGCGATCGGCGCCGCAAAGCGGCTGCTGTGGGTGTCGCTCGCGGGCGTCGGCATCAACGCGTTCCTCAACTACGGCCTCATTCACGGCGCATTCGGGCTGCCGCGGCTCGGCTTCCTCGGCTCCGCGACCGCGACGTCGATCACGATCTGGCTCACCGCGCTCACGCTCGTCGCGCTGCTGCACGGACGGCCGACGTTCAAGCACTTCGTCGCCGCCACGCGGCCGCGGCTGCCGCTGATGGGCGAGCTGTTCGGCATCGGCTGGCCGGTCGCGATCACGTACGGCGTCGAGTCGACGCTCTTCCTCGCGACCGGCTTGACGGTCGGCGTGCTCGGCGAGTCGTCGCTCGCCGCGCACCAGATCGCGCTCAACGTCGCGTCGGTCGCGTTCATGGTGCCGCTCGCGATCGGTCAGGCGGCGAACGTGCGCGTCGGCTACTGGGCGGGTGCCGGCGCGCCCGTCGCCGCGCGGCACGCGGGCTTCGTCGCGCTCGGGCTCGGCATCGCGTTCATGTCGCTGTCGGGGCTCGCGCTGATCGTCGCGCCGCATGCGATCGTCGGTCTCTATCTGAAGCTCGACGATCCCGCGAACGCGCACACGGTCGCGCTCGCGACGTCGCTGCTCGGGATCGCCGCCGTGTTCCAGATCGTCGACGGGATGCAGACGGTCGGCTCCGGCTGCCTGCGCGGCCTGAAAGACACGCGCGTGCCGATGCTCGCCGCGACGCTCGGCTATTGGGGCATCGGCTTTCCGACCGGCTACTGGTTCGCGTTCCACGCGGGCCTCGGCGCGCGCGGGCTGTGGTGGGGGCTCGCGGCCGGGCTTGCGAGCGTCGCGGCGCTGATGACGTGGCGGTTCCATCGGAAGAGCGCGGCACTCGGCGCGCGTGCGGGCGCTTGAGCGTCTGAAGTTCGCGCTTCGGCGTCGGCGTGGGCGAACACGACGACAACGGACCGCGCAAGCGGTCGTTCGAAGCGGCGAGCCGTCCCGTCGTGTGCCGGTTTCGTCGGACGTTGCGGGACGATCGCACGCCATCGCGTCGCGGATAAACCGACGCGCGCCCCGCGCCCGTCGTCGCCATCGAATCGAGTCGTGACGATGGATTGCGTATGCGTCGAAAAGTCGGTGGACGTCACCGGGCGTCAAGTTCGTCCCTTGGTGCCGCGCCATGCGGCGCGACCGTGCCTACCCTCCGCCGCACGCGCCGCGGCTTGCGTCCGTCACGCAATGGCGAACGTCGCGACGCTCGTGCGCACCGCCCCGCGCTCCCCGGATTTCCCCACGCATCGACCGCCGATGACGCGCGACGCGGCACGAAATCGCGCGCAGCGCTATGCTTTGCGATCTAAGGACGCCGTCGCGAGAACGGCCCCGTCCCCGCATGCGCATTGCGTCGCGCCCACGCGGCGCCCCCTCTTCCGAAGGAGCAATCATGAGCGAAGCAGTACGGATGGAACGCGACACGTTCGGTGAAATCGCAGTACCGGCGGCCCGGCTATGGGGCGCGCAAACGCAGCGCTCGCTGCAGAACTTCAAGATCTCGACCGAGAAGCAATCGCCCGAGCTGATTCACGCGCTCGCGCTGATCAAGCGCGCGGCGGCCGCCGTCAATCTCGAGCTCGGCGTGCTCGCGCAAGACAAGGCGAGCGCGATCATCGCCGCCGCCGACGAAATCATCGCGGGCCGGCATCCCGACGAATTTCCGCTCGCGGTCTGGCAAACGGGTTCGGGCACGCAGACGAACATGAACCTGAACGAAGTGATCGCGAATCGCGCGAGCGAGCTGCTCGGCGGCGAACGCGGCGAGAGCCGCAAGGTGCATCCGAACGACGACGTCAATCGCGGCCAGTCGTCGAACGACGTATTCCCGACCGCGATGCACATCGCCGCCGCGCGCGCGATCGTTTCGCATCTGCTGCCCGCGCTGCGCACGCTGCGCACGACGCTCGACGCGAAGGCGACCGCGTTCGCGGACATCGTGAAGATCGGCCGAACGCACCTGCAGGACGCGACGCCGCTCACGCTCGGCCAGGAGTTCTCCGGCTACGTCGCGCAGCTCGATCAGGCGATCCGCCACGCCGAAGCGGCGCTGCCGCATCTGTACGAGCTCGCGCAAGGCGGCACGGCAGTCGGCACGGGGCTCAACGCGCATCCGCGGTTCGCCGCGGGCGTCGCGGCCGAAATCGGCCGGCTCACCGGGCTGCCGTTCGTCAGCGCGCCGAACAAGTTCGAAGTGATGGCCGCGGCCGACGCGCTCGTGTTCGCGCACGGCGCGTTGAAGACCGTCGCCGCGAGCCTGATGAAGATCGCCAACGACATCCGCTGGCTCGCGAGCGGCCCGCGCTGCGGGCTCGGCGAGCTGTCGATCCCGGAGAACGAGCCGGGCAGCTCGATCATGCCGGGCAAGGTCAATCCGACCCAGTCCGAAGCGGTGACGATGCTGTGCTGCCAGGTGTTCGGCAACGATGTCGCGGTGAACTTCGGCGGCGCGAGCGGCAATTTCGAGCTGAACGTGTTCCGGCCGATGATCGCGCACAACGTGCTGCAATCGGTGCGGCTGCTGGCGGACGGCGCGCAGAGCTTCAACGATCACTGCGCGGTCGGCATCGAGCCGAATCGCCCGCGCATCGACGCGCTTCTGAACGAATCGCTGATGCTCGTGACGGCGCTCAATCCGCACATCGGCTACGACAAGGCCGCACAGATCGCGAAGAAGGCTCACAAGGAAGGCACGACGCTCAAGGCCGCCGCGCTCGCGCTCGGCTACGTGACCGAAGCGCAGTTCGACGAATGGGTGCGGCCGGAGAAGATGGTCGGCAAGGACTGACGACGGCGCGCGACGCACGGCCGGCGGTCGACGTGGCCGATGTCGCGCGTGCTTGCGATATTCGAGCGTGGCGGCGGCAGGTCGAAGGCGAATGCGGATGCCGGGTTCGATCGTCGCTGATTGATCGTCGCCGCTCGAACGCTGCTTGGATCGGCACTGCGATCTCGCTCCCGCTCGTGACATGTAATCAAGCGCCGTCGGACGACAAGCAGCACATGCGCGGCAGGCTTCGCACGCAGCATCGCCCATCGCATCGCGCCTCGCCGTCGCCGATTTGGCTAGGGGCAAGCCTCGCGGCCCGCCCCCTCCGACATACGTGGATGCCCCCGTTTTGCCAGGCCTTCGTTGATGACGGCTCGATGATTGAGATTGCGGCCATACATCCGGACTGTTGCGAGGCGCGTTACGCTGCCTCTGTCCCTGATGGAATCTGCTGATCGGACTCTAATCACCACCTCGCGCTCGAAGCGCCTGTGGGAGGGCAGAGTTTTCCGATCCCGGTCCAACCTATCTTGTCATCACGTCGTGACTGCCTGAGCAACCTCTGGGGGAACTGTTCTTATCAAACCGATCGGATTACACGACGACGCCAGACGACGCGTAATCCGATCGGAACGCACTGCCTCGTGTCAGCAATGCCCAGACGATCCGGGCATTGTGGTTCGCGACTGCCACGACGGCGATGTTCTTGTGCCGCCGCATCAGGAGACGGCGAAGCCAGCCCGAGAACCGATCATCTTTGTCGGCAAGGTAGCGAACGACCTCGCGCCCCCCATGTACCATCAATAGAGGACTTTCACCTCCGAGTAGGTGCGCCCTGCCTGCCGTGCGCACCCAAGAAAAAGCCGGCGTCATGCCGGCTTTCGAAAAGGATCATCGAGAGAGATTCGGATTGCGTTCATCGTCAGGCCGCCACCCTTTGCGCGATCCAGCGCGCACGCAGACGGTCGTAGCCGAGGTTGAACAGAAACGTGTACGGCAGAAAGAACAGCAGGATGCCGAAGTCGAGCAACAGCGCCTCGAGGAGGCTGATTTCGAGCCACCACGCGGCGAGCGGCAGCGCCATCGCGACGAGGCCAAGTTCGAACACGATCGCGTGAGCCGCGCGCACCGCGAGCGTACGCTTCAACCGATAGCGACGCTCGATCCGCTCGAAGAGCGCGTTGAACGTGATGTTCCACACCATCGCGATCACCGACACCGCGGCCGTCAATGCGCCGACGTGGACGAGCGACAGGCCGAGCAGCCAGCTGACGAACGGCGCGCAGATCGCGATCGCGGTCACTTCGAACGTAAGCGCGTGCACGAGGCGCTCGGTCAGCGTCTTCCTCGGGACGTGCTTAGCCATTTGCATCTGCATGAAAAGCTCCATCAGTGAATGAGATAACGCCATTTTCATCGGATTAACCGTAATCATCCAGTTTGTTATTATCGGTTTTTCCGATATAAAGAAGGAGCGCCCGCGATGCGCCATTCTCCCGAAGCACTGCTCGCGTTCGCCGAGGCGGCCAACCTCGGCTCGTTCTCGGCTGCCGCGCGCAAGCTCGGCAAGCGGCAGTCGACGATCAGCGAGGCGATCGCGAACCTCGAGATCGACCTGGGCGTCGCGCTGTTCGACCGCTCGACGCGCCAGCCGACGCTGACCGATGCCGCCCGCGCGCTCTTGCCCGAAGTCCAGCGCGTGCTCGAGGCGAGCGAGGCGATCGATCAGGTCGCCGCGCGTCTGGCGGGCGGCGAGGAGGCGCGGCTCACGCTCGTCGTGTCGGACACCTATCAATCGAGCCGATACGAGGAGGCGCTCGCGGAGCTCGACCGCCGCTTTCCGACGCTCGAGTTCGAATGCCAGATCGCCGAGCACGACGATGTACTCGACCTGATCCAGCAAGGCCGCGCGCAACTCGGGCTGATGGCGGCGCGCAGCACCTACCCGCCCGACATCGGCGCGGCGACCATCGCCGAACGTTCGGAGATCGGGCTCTACGTCGGCCTGCGGCATCCGTTCGCCGCATACGGCGATGCCGAAGTGCCGCTCGCCGCGCTGCACGACGCGCGCGAGCTGCGCCTCAATACCTACGTCGCGCCGCACGGCGAGCGGATCGAAACGGGGCTCGTCGCCGGGCGGCGCTGCTGGTCGGCGCCGAGCTATCTGCTGCTGTTGGAAATGGCGGTGGCGGGCTTCGGCTGGGCGGAGCTGCCGCGCTGGATGGTCGAGCACTTCGCGCGCGAGCGGCTCGTCGAGCTCAATGCGCGCGGCTGGCCGCGGCGCGTGCCGGTGGATGCGGTGTGGTCGCGCGACCGGCCGCTCGGGCCGGCCGGCTCATGGCTGCTGGAGACGATGCTCGCGGCGTGACGCGCGCGCATCGGAGAAGTCGGCGCACGGCGTGTGCGCCGACGGAAACATCAGAAACCGCGCGACAGCACGGAGGCGCCGATCGTCACGACGCCGAGCACGAGATTGACGACCACGAGAAGGCGCACCGCATTGACGGCGCGCGCGCCGTCCGGCCAGTTCTGCGCTTGCACCGCGCGACGGATGCGCGGGAACAGCGCGAAGCGGATATGGCCGAAGATCAGCATCATCACGACGCCGAGCCCCGCCATCGCGTGCAGCGGCCACGTCGCGTGCGCGCCGCCGAATTGCGTGAGCAGGAAGCCGCCCGTGAGCAGGATCACGATCACCGCGCCCGCGACCCAGTTGAAAAAGCGGCCAAACACGGCTTCGACGAGCGGCAGGCGCAACTGCGGCGACAGATCGGACAGCGCGGGACGCAGACAGAAGTTCGCGAACACCATGCCGCCGACCCACACCGCAACCGCCAGAAGATGGAGAAACAAGGCGACGGTGATAGCGTGAGACATGCGGGGATCCTTTCTAGTTTTCAGATGACCGGCGCGCAGCGCGGACGCACGGCGCGCGAGACGATGAGCGCATTCGACAGCCGCGGCGCGCGGCGGTTCAGCGGAATGTGCGCGGGTTGTGCTTTTTTGGGCGTCCCGCTCTAGTCGGGCTGCGCGCCGGCGTTTTGTTTGTCGATTGTTTGTCTGTTTGTCTACCGGCGTTGCGATGCCGCGCGCGATCCGTGTGCCGGCGGCGCGTTTGCCTGTCGGCCGCGTGACGCATCGCGGAGCGTTTCGTCAGCGAAGGATTACGAACGACGCAAGTCGGTGATCGGCACGACCGTGCATCCCACGCGCCGCTTTCGTGCGGCCTCGCCGCCGAGGCCCCGCGCGTCGGCACGCGTGAGGCCCCAGCCGGACCGACGACGACGCGCCCCGTCAGCCGAGCACCGGACGCAGCCCGCTCACCTTCAGCTTCGTATCCGGCGCGCGCCCCTTGCGCGCCCGCTTGCCGACGTGCGGCTCGAGCGCGCGCCCCGCGAGCGTTTCTTCCTGCGCCTTGCCGCCGCGGCCCGTGCCCGTCAGCACGACGCCCGCCGCGTCGATCGCGAGCGCCTGCACGAGCGTCTCCTTCGGATCGAGCGCCATCAGGATCACGCCGCGCCCGCCGCCGCCGAGCGTCTTCATCTCGTCGATGCCGAACACGAGCAGACGCCCGCCGCTCGACAGGCACGCGACCTGCGACGCATCCGGCAGCACCGGCATCGGCGCGAGCGGCGCCGCGCCGCCCGCTACGCCCGTATCGATCGTCATGAACGACTTGCCCGCCTTCACGCGGCTCACCATGTCGCCCACCTTCGCGACGAAGCCGAAGCCGTTGCTCGACGCAAGCAACAGCGGCTGCTCGGCCGGCGCCGCGAAGTAATGCAGCAGATGCGAGCCCGACTCGAGCTCGATCAGCGACGTGACGGGCACGCCGTCGCCGCGTCCGCCCGGCAGCACCTGGACGGACACCGAATACACGCGGCCCGTGCTGCCCCACGCGATCAGCATGTCGGGCGTGCGGCACTGGAACGCTGCGTACAGGCCATCGCCCGCCTTGAACGAGAAGCTCGCCGGGTCGAGCCCGTGGCCCTTCAGCGCGCGCACCCAGCCCTTCTGCGACACGACGACCGTCACCGGCTCGTCGACGACCTTCGCCTCGAACGTCGCGCGCTTCTCCTGTTGGATCAGCGTGCGGCGCTCGTCGCCGAACTGCTTCGCGTCGGCTTCGATCTCCTTGATCATCAGCCGCTTCATCGCGCTTTCGTTCGCGAGCAGCTCTTCGAGCTTCGCCTTCTCCGCACGCAGTTCCTCGAGCTCCTTCTCGATCTTGATCTTTTCGAGCCGCGCCAACTGGCGCAGACGAATCTCGAGAATGTCCTCGGCCTGCCGCTCGGTCAGGCCGAACGCGCCGATGAGCGCCTGCTTCGGCTCGTCGGACTCGCGGATGATGCGGATCACCTCGTCGATGTTCAGGAAAACGATCATCCGCCCTTCGAGGATGTGGATCCGGTCGTTCACCTTGCCGAGCCGGTGGCGGCAGCGCCGCGTGACCGTGCCCTGGCGAAACCGCACCCACTCGCCGAGGATCGACGCGAGCCCCTTCTGCGCGGGCCGGCCGTCCTCGCCGATCATCACGAGGTTGAGCGGCGCATTCGATTCGAGGCTCGTGTGCGCAAGCAGCGAATTGACGAAATCGTTCTGGTCGATCGCGCGCGTCTTCGGCTCGAACACGAGCCGCACGGGCGCGTCCTTGCCCGACTCGTCGCGCACCGCGTCGAGCAGGTCGAGCATCGTCTTCTTCGTGTTGATCTGCTCCTGCGTGAGCGTCTTCTTGCCCGCCTTGAGCTTCGGGTTCGTCAGCTCCTCGATTTCCTCGAGCACCTTCTGGCCCGACGTGTTCGGCGGCAGCTCGGTGACGACGAGCTGCCACTGGCCGCGCGCGAGATCCTCGATCTTCCAGCGCGCGCGCACCTTCAGGCTGCCGCGGCCGGTTTCGTACGCGGCCGAAATCTCCGCATCGCTCGAGATGATCTGGCCGCCGCCCGGGAAATCCGGCCCCGGCACGAACTGCATCAGTTCCGCGTGCGGCAGCTTCGGATTGCGGATCAGCGCGACCGCGGCCGCCGCGACTTCACGCAGGTTGTGCGACGGGATCTCGGTCGCGAGACCGACCGCGATCCCCGACGCGCCGTTCAGCAGCACGAACGGCAGCCGCCCCGGCAACAGCTTCGGCTCGTCGAACGAGCCGTCGTAGTTCGGCATGAAATCGACCGTGCCCTCGCCGATCTCGTCGAGGAGGAGCTGCGCGATCGGCGTCAGGCGCGCTTCGGTGTAGCGCATCGCCGCCGCGCCGTCGCCGTCGCGCGAGCCGAAGTTGCCCTGGCCGTCGATCAGCGGATAGCGCATCGAGAAGTCCTGCGCGAGACGCACGAGCGCGTCGTACGCGGACTGGTCGCCGTGCGGATGGTACTTGCCGAGCACGTCGCCGACGACGCGCGCGGACTTCACGGGCTTCGCATTGTTGCCGAGGCCCATCTCGTTCATCGCGAAGAGGATCCGCCGCTGCACGGGCTTCTGGCCGTCGCAGACGTCGGGCAGCGCGCGCCCCTTCACGACGCTCACTGCATAGCTGAGATACGCGCTCTCCGCATAGCGGCCGAGCGTCAGCGAATCGCCCTCGGGCGCGGCCGGCTCGGCAAAAAGATCGGGAGTGTTGTCGTCCATCTAGATTTCGTGTCCGTATATGCGATGCGTGCGAAGCCGGGCGCGCGCCCAGCCTCGCTCAGATATCCGCTTCGACTTCGTTGCCCTTTTCCTCGAGCCAGTTGCGGCGCGCGGCGGCCTCGCCCTTGCCCATCAGCATCGTCATCCGCTCGACGGTCGCCTCGAAATCGAGGTCGCCGAGCGCGATCGGCATCAGACGCCGCGTGTCGGGATTCATCGTCGTGTCCCACAGCTGCTCGGCGCTCATTTCGCCCAAGCCCTTGAAGCGGCTGATGCTCCATTGCGTTTCGCGCACGCCGTCCTTGCGCAGCTTGTCGAGGATCGCCTCGAGCTCGCCTTCGTCGAGCGCATAGAGCTTCTGCGCGGGCTTCTTGCCACGCGCGGGCGCGTCGACGCGAAAGAGCGGCGGCCGCGCGACGAACACATGGCCGCGCTCGATCAACTGCGGAAAATGCTTGAAGAAGAGCGTGAGCAGGAGCACCTGGATGTGCGCGCCGTCGACGTCCGCGTCCGACAGGATGCAGATCTTGCCGTAGCGCAGATTCGACAGATCGACGCTTTCGTCCGGGCTGTGCGGATCGACGCCGATCGCGACCGAGATGTCGTGCACCTCGTTGTTCGCGAACAGGCGATCGCGCTCGGTCTCCCACGTGTTGAGCACCTTGCCGCGCAGCGGCAGGATCGCCTGGTATTCCTTGTCGCGGCCCATCTTCGCGGAGCCGCCCGCCGAATCACCCTCGACGAGAAAAAGCTCGTTGCGCGCGATGTCCTCGGTTTCGCAATCGGTCAGCTTGCCGGGCAGCACCGCGACGCCGGAGCTCTTCTTCTTCTCGACCTTCTGGCCCGCGCGCGTGCGCGCCTGCGCCTGCTTGATCACGAGCTCGGCGAGCTTCTTGCCGTGCTCGACGTGCTGGTTGAGCCACAGCTCGAGCGCGGGACGCGTGAACGACGACACGAGCTTCACCGCGTCGCGGCTGTTCAGGCGCTCCTTGATCTGCCCCTGGAACTGCGGATCGAGCACCTTCGCCGACAGCACGAACGACACACGCGCGAACACGTCCTCGGCGAGCAGCTTCACGCCCTTCGGCTGCAGGTTGTGCAGTTCGACGAAGCTCTTCACCGCCTGATAGAGACCGTCGCGCAAACCGGATTCGTGCGTGCCGCCCGCGGGCGTCGGAATCAGGTTCACGTACGACTCGCGCACGAGCGAGCCTTCCTCGCTCCACGCGACGACCCACGACGCGCCCTCGCCCTCGGCGAACGTATCGTCGCCGGAACGCGAATCGGCGAAGCGCTCGCCCTCGAAGAGCGGAATCAGCAGCTCGCTGCCGTTCATCCCTTCGAGCAGATAGCCGCGCAGGCCGTCTTCGTACCGCCAGCTCTGGCGCTCGCCCGTCTTCTCGTTGGCGAGCACGACTTCGACGCCCGGCAGCAGCACCGCCTTCGAGCGCAACAGCCGCTGCAACTCGCCGAGCGGCAGGTTCGGCGAATCGAAGTATTTCGGATTCGGCCACACGGTCACGCGTGTGCCGGATTTCTTCTCGCCGCGGCCGGCCGCTTGCGTCGCGAGCGGCTTGACGACGTCGCCATCGGCAAAGCCGAGTTGCGCGATCCTGCCGTCGCGCCAGACGGTCACGTCGAGCCGCGTCGCGAGCGCGTTCGTCACCGACACGCCGACGCCGTGCAGACCGCCCGAGAACGTATACGCGCCGCCCTTGGCCTTGTCGAACTTGCCGCCCGCGTGCAGCCGCGTGAACACGATCTCGACGACGGGCACCTTTTCTTCCGGATGCAGCCCGAACGGGATGCCCCGCCCGTCGTCCTCGACGGACACCGACTGGTCGGGATGCAGCGTGACCGTGATCTGCTTGCCGTAACCGCCCAGCGCCTCGTCGGACGCATTGTCGATCACTTCCTGGATGATGTGCAGCGGATTCTCGGTGCGCGTGTACATGCCGGGCCGCTGCTTGACGGGCTCGAGGCCCTTCAGCACCTTGATCGATGCTTCGCTATACGCCGCTGCGGGCTTTTTCGTAGACATAGAAGCTCAGGTTCGTCATTCACCTTGACGTTATCCCCAACTCGTGTGGATAACATCGTGGACAAAACGTTGAATTCGATAAAAATCCGAATCGAAACAATAGCGTGCTTGGATTGCTTCGAAAGCGGGCGGCGCGCCGCGCGCGACGGCGGCGCGAGCCCCACCCGGAACGCGGCGTATTTTACTGGTTCCGCAACGGCGAACTCATGAAGGCTTACGTTTCGCTTCGAGCGCCTCCCAGCGCTCGAGCGCCGCGAGCAGTTCGTCGTCGAGCGCGGCGAAGCGCTCGGTGAGGCGCGCGCCCTCCTGCGGGTCCTTCGAGAAGATCGAGCCGTCTTCGAGCTGCGCGCCGATCGCCTTCTGCTCGGCCTCGAGCCCGGCGATCTGTTCCGGCAGCGCGTCGAGCTCGCGCTGCTCGTTGAACGACAGCTTGACCGTGCGCTGCGCGTTGCGGCCCGCCGCGCTCTTCGGCGCGTCGTCCTTCGCGCTCGCAGGCTCCTTCGCAGCGCGCTTCGCCGCGTCCTCGTCGGCGATCCGCTGCGCGCGGTCGCGCTGGATCTGCCAGTCGGTGAAGCCGCCGACGTATTCGCGCCACTGCCCGTTGCCTTCCGACGCGATCACCGACGTGACGACGTTGTCGAGGAACGCGCGGTCGTGGCTGACGAGCAGCACCGTGCCGTCGTAGTCGGTCAGCAGCTCTTCGAGCAGCTCGAGCGTCGGGATGTCGAGGTCGTTGGTCGGCTCGTCGAGCACGAGCACGTTCGCCGGGCGCGCAAAGAGACGCGCGAGCAGGAGACGATTGCGCTCGCCGCCCGACAGCGACTTGACGGGCGAACGCGCGCGTTCCGGCGCGAACAGGAAATCGCCGAGATAGCTCATCACGTGCTTGCGCACGCCGCCAATCTCGACCCACTCGCTGCCGGGGCTGATCGTGTCCGACAGGCTCTTTTCCTGGTCGAGCTGCGCGCGCATCTGGTCGAAGTACGCGACCTGCAGGTTCGTGCCGATGCGCACCGTGCCCGCGTCGGGCGAAAGCTCGCCCAGGATCAGCTTGAGCAGCGTCGTCTTGCCGGCGCCGTTCGGGCCGACGAAACCGATCTTGTCGCCGCGCATCACGGTCGTCGAGAAGCGGTCGACGACCGTGCGGTCGCCGTAGCGCTTCGTCACGTCGGTCAGCTCCGCGACGATCTTGCCCGACTTCTCGCCCTGCGCGACGTCGAGCTTCACGTTGCCCTGCGCGTTGCGGCGCTCCGCGCGCTCGCGGCGCATCTGCTCGAGCCGCGCGACGCGGCCGACGCTGCGGGTGCGCCGCGCCTCGACGCCCTTGCGGATCCAGACTTCTTCCTGCGCGAGCAGTTTGTCGAACTTCTCGTTCTCGACGCGCTCGACTTCGAGCTGCTGCGCCTTGCGAGTCTGATACGCGGAGAAGTTGCCCGGATACGACAGCAGGCGGCCACGGTCGAGCTCGACGATGCGCGTCGCGACGCGATCGAGGAACGCACGGTCGTGCGTGATGAACAACAGGCCCGCGCGCTGCGTGACGAGCAGTTCCTCCAGCCAGCGGATGCCGTCGAAGTCGAGGTGGTTGGTCGGCTCGTCGAGGAGCAGCACGTCTGGCTGCACGACGAGCGCGCGCGCGAGCGCCGCGCGCTTCTGCATCCCGCCCGACAGCGCATCGACCCGCGTGTCGCCGTCGAGCCCGATTTGCGCGAGCGTCGTCGCGACCCGCGTGCGCCAGCTCCATGCATCCGTCGCATCGAGTGACGATTGCAGCGCGTTCATCCGCGCAAGCAATGCGTCGTGCTCCGCGCCTTCGGGCGTGTCCGCGAGCCGATGCGCGATCTCGTCGTACTCGGCGAGGAGCGTGCGCGTCTCGGTCAGCCCCGACGCAACCGCGTCGAACACCGTCTGCCCGGCTTCGAATTCGGGCTCCTGCGGCACGTAGACCGTCACGAGGCTCTGCTGTCGCGTGACGAGCCCGTCGTCGGGCCTCGCGAGGTCGGCGACGATCTTGAGCAGCGACGACTTGCCGGCGCCGTTGCGGCCGATGAGCCCGACGCGTTCGCCGGCTTCGAGCGAGAAGTCCGCGTGATCGAGCAGCGCAACGTGACCGAACGCGAGTTGCGCGCCGGTAATGGAATAAAGCGACATGGGGAAGACGGCGGAGAAGAATCGGAAGCGCACATTGTACCGGGGGCGGCGCGCCGCGCCGACATGGCACAACGGCCTAGCGCTGTGGGCCGCGCGACGCGACCGTCGGCGCCGGTGGCTGCGAGGACCGGGCGCGGCCCTCGCATCCCGGACGGCCGAACGGCTTATCTTACTTGACGTTGACCGTGATCGTCTGGCTCATTTCGGGACCGTACGAGCGGTGCGCGCCGTCGCCGAACTGCATCGTCAGCGTGTGCTGGCCGGGCGGCAGCCGCACGTCGGTCTCGGTCTGGGGCTTGCCGAAGTGCAACGAGTGATCGCTGACCGGGATCACCTCGCCTCTCGGTACCGGCTTGCCGTCGATCAGCAGATGATGGTGGCCGGTGTGAGGCGTCATGTCGCCCGCGGGCCGAAGCACGATGTCGCCTTCGAGACCGAATTTCACGTGGACGGGATTCGTGACGGCCGCACCGTCGGTCGGCTCGACGAAAAACACCCTCGCTTCCGCGTGCGCCGAGGCGGACGCGAACAGCGCGGCCGCGGTGAACGCGCCGGCCAGCCATTTGTTGTTGAGCATCGCTCTCTCCTTTTGGGTTGAAAGGCCATCGAAGGATACACCGCGACCGGCGGGCGCGTCGCGGGTTTGGGGCCGGCTGTTTGGGGCCGGCTCGGGCGCGCGGGCGACGCGCGCCGCATGGTCTGCGGCCGGGCTCGCGCCGCGCGCGAACGGGAAGCGGGCGCGCCCGGTCCGCGCCGCGCTCCGACGGCCGCGCGCGACAAATCCGGTACCATTGCGCCTTTCGCCGCCCGATGCGCCGCGTTCGCGCGATCAGGCGACGTCGAATGCAACGGTTCTTCAAGAGTGCAACATGAGCGAAGTGGTCGAATACAAGAGCTGGGTCTGTCTGATTTGCGGCTGGATCTATAACGAAGAGGACGGTTTGCCGGATGAAGGCATCGCGGCCGGCACCCGCTTCGCCGACATTCCGGACAACTGGCGCTGCCCGCTGTGCGACGTCGGCAAGGAAGATTTCGTCGTCGTGGAGTTCTGATTCACGCGGCAAGGCGGTGCGCGGCGGCCGGCCTACCGCCAATGCGCCCGGCAACGGGCTTGTGCGGCGTCGGCAACGGCAACGGCATGAGCCGAGCGATATGCCGGAGACTGCGGCGGCACGCGCGACGCGGACGACTTGCGCGTCGCCTCACGCGGCGGCCACGCAGCAACGTTATCGATGACGATCTTCGCTCGGAACGTCTTTGCTATACTCTGCCCTCGCTGCCCTCTCCGATCGGCGGACTCGAGGCCGGATTCGAGCGTGATCGAGCCGGCGAAGGTTGCTGAGTCATCCGAATCGCACGACCGGGAACGGCAATCGACCGGTCGAAGCGGGACGTACGCACTTCGTGCTCAGTGGCACCGCATCTCACGCGAATTCGTTAAAATCGCAAAGCTCGGCGGGACAAGGTTTGGAAGCGGTCAGCAGTCGATACGCGATGCTTCCGACGATCCCGGCGATTCCTATCCGCCCCCCGTAGTTCAGGGGATGGAATGATAAGCGCAAGGCTTGTACGGCAAGGCTCCTACCTCTTGCTGTAGCAAATTTGTAGCACGCAAAAATGCCTGCTCGATGCGGGCTTTCGTGCCTCCCGGGATCGATCCCGCTATTCGGTTGCAAAGCAACTTGCAGCGCCCAATGATGCAGCAGTGCCTGCGCCTTATCTAACAGGGCGTTGATCTCAAAGCTACGCTTGAAACATCCGCCAGCAATTTCTGGAACGGTCGGCCGCTATAGCGCTGAGACTAGCCGTTCCACCACTCCGGCGTGGGCTGTTTCTTGGTGAAAGGCGAGCACTGCTCGCGAACAAGTTGCATGTCCTTGTAGTCCAACGTTACGACTGAGACGGCGGGGTCAGTTGGCCACTCCGCAACCGCGAAACCGGCTTCGTACTCTTTGCCTTCGATACACACGATATAGGGCTCACCGTTGAACGCAACAGCCGTGGTCGCCCAGATGCGCGCTTCTCCATGTCGATCGAGCGTACCATCGAAGACAGTCGAATCATATTGATTGCAGGAGGCCCCGGACAATCCGAATGACGAGATGCACGGCATCCGCCATGTCGTTTGGTAGACCTTGACATCTGCTCCAGATAGAGGGTGTCCTTCTCCCGCGACTACCCGTAACGTCAGATGCCGGGGAAAGACCCAAGGCCCCGCGTGTTCCCACATCAGGAAATAGAGCGCCAAAGGGATGCCAACGAAGAGCCAACCATTTCTGAGTTTCATACGCACCTACGTGACGAATCTGCGCGCGTTCGAAGCCGCATCGCCCCAGGAGACAGATCCCTGAATATTAAAATTCGTTTGAAAACTGCCACGTCAGCAACTCCAAACACGATGGAGATCGAGCCCACCAGAATCCGACCGAGGCAGTCGGCGAAGAAGCAGCGTTTCGATCTAATGCCCGATGAATGGCATTCCTATGAACGCCCACATCCCAACCAGAACCAACGACTCAATGACAAACATTGCTTGATCATATGCATTGCGAAGCACCGAGCGTCTCGCATAGACGATGTAAATCAACGTAAAGAGTGGCGTCACCACCCACGTGGCGAGCATGAATCCAAGAAACTCCATGGTGCCCGATACGAAAATTCCGCTGTGAAATCCGCCGACCTCCACGTACCAGTACGCGAACCCAATCCACGGAAGCCACAATCCAATGAGGGTGGCAATCGCAAGTTTGATGGCACCATATGAAGGTCCAGAACCAGCACTCTCCAAATCTGAGGGATTAATCATAGGAGACCTATTCACATTTTTTGCAGGTAAAGCAGTTGACCAACACCACCGCTAGGTCTGCATCTGCAAGCGCCCAACGGATCCACGCGAGACCTACCTCGGCGCTCAACCTCCGCATCCTTGCATGCCAGATTCTGTTTCTCTACTCACCATCATCAATCGACTCTGCCGACAAAGCTCCTTTGCTCACCGCGAGTCGGATGGCCTCCTCAATACAGCAGCCTAAATTCGACCAGATGTCGGCATCGATGAAATCAAAACGGCACCACATGACGTCCGGTGACCGTCGAAGGTAACCGCCCGTCCGTCAATCTGAACATGCTCATCACCCTCAAGAATTTCGCATTCGCCAAGCCCCGACTGACAAATACAGCGATCGCCGACCCGAGCAACTGCGCGCCCCATCACCACGGATCGTTCGCTACCAGTCTTGACCTGACAACCTCGGTCCGTCGAGTCACCCACTCGGATCACACCGCGCATCGGCTCCCCTCCTAAGTTACCCAAGATCAAACGCCGCGACGACTACATCCGGTCAAGTCGCGGTTACTAAAACGGATTCGCCCCATTGTTCTTCTGAACCCACGCCGCTTTACTCGTGGCGTCAGGCGGGCTAACCATGACGATGCTCGCTGTACCATTGGGGCGTCGATTCACGGTCGCACTCGCTCCACCATCCTGATAGCCGGCAATTAGCCCCAAGCCGATTTGCACAAGTGGCGAACTCACGCCAGTGTTGCCAATGCGTGCGCCGATATCGTAACCATCCTTGACGTCGCTCAGGCTCGGGGCCGTCCCACCTACTTGCGCGAGCGCCTGATTCAGCGGCACAGCCCACAGCCGATCGCCGGTCGTATCATAAAACACGCGCTTCGGCTCCTTCCCTTCGGGCAACGTTGCGACGGCCTGCTCCCAACCCACTTTCAGCGCTGCCGCCTGAGCCGCAGTCTTGAGCGGTTGTCCGTGATCGTCGGTCAGCTTTACGTCTACCGGACGATGGAGATAGCCGAGCAAGGGTGCATCATCAAATTGCTTGACCTGCCACGTCGTCCAGCGCACTGGAATATACGGCGTCGGCGTGAATTGACCCGGCCCTTTGTTGTCGATGGTTTTCCAGAACGCCGGCAATTTCGCCTGCCACCACGTAGACGACATGACGCCGATCGCACCCGGATACTGAACACCCGCCTGCTTTGCCTGTTCGATGAAGTGAGCAGTGAAACTGTCGGGGCCGTGATCGTCATTCTGCTCCCAGAAGAAATTCCACAACTTAATGACGTCGTATTCAGTGTTGTTTCGATTGATCTGCGCAGTCTGCTCGACGGCGTACGGACGAATAAGCTTGTCGACCCGATCCGAACGGGAAACGAGGATGGCACCGATACTATCCGGAAGCTCGGGAATGATGTGCCCCGCGCGTGGAGCACTGCCGCTACCCGGCGCCCCGAGTAGCGAACGTGTCAAGGAACCGTCTGTGCTAAATACGAGCGCAGCGGGAACATCCGGGTGTTCATCGAAGAATGCAAACAGCTTGTCGATCATCCCGGCACCGTCGGCGGTATTGGCATCCTCCTGCCACAAAAATAGCGTGACCCCAAGACTTGCCTGCTGACGGAGACCAGCGATGTCTGCCGCAGCTCGAAATGCATTTCGCTTATCCTTGGGCGGCCCCCAAATAATTACAGGTACTGGCCAATACTCAACAGCACGACTAGCGCCTGCCTTAAAACCCGTCCCCGTCGATATCTCCAGATCTTGCTGCCTCGTATCCTCACTGTCCGGATAATCTTCCGGATTTTGTGAGAAATACGTTGCGTGGTTGTCTGCCTTGGCCTCGATCTTCTTCCAGATCTCTTGATTGGTCTCCCATCCCGTCACGATACCCAGTCCGCGCACTTCGAGCACGTACTTCTGTCCAGTCTGCGACAGCATCGTGGACGAACCGTTGAAGCCATGCGATACAACCGCGTCACTTCCTTGATCAGCCGGAATCGAACGATCGGACGCGGCAGTGGCCGGCACCGGTGACCGATGCAGCCACGCGACGCTCGCGCCATACGCCAGAGCGACCAACGCCAAGATCACCAGCCCCCCATTCCGAATACTACTTCCCATATGCGGCATCTCCTGCCCGGTCGTTTGCCAATAACTGTAGTGTCGCGCCATCACAAGAATGGTCCAGATAATCGCCACCATCACGAACGCGGTAGCATACGGCCAAATTCGTGGTCTCGCGATCATCGCGGTATCCCCTGGAAGACTTCCCCGAGCGTCTTATTCCCGTACATCATCTGGGCCTTCTGCGCCTCCTGCTTGTAGTATTCCGCCTGAGCCTGCTCCTGTGCAGCGACGGCCGCCGGCGTCAGCTCACTGGTTACCAGCGGTGGCATGGTCGCGGATACGTACTCATGCGGGAAGGTGCCGGAGAGATAATAGTTGGAACAGGCCAGAATGAATTCTTGCGTCTTCGGCGGAAGGCGGCCAAAGTTCGCATTGTTTTGAATCTTCTTAATCACATTGAGGTTCATCTTCCAGTCTGCCATCAGGATCAGCAATTCACGCCAAACCGGGTCATCGAGCGTGACGGCCTGTCCAATCGCGACGTCCATCGCGGTCACCCATCGATGATTCTCCGTGCTGTGTAGCACGCCTGAATGGTAGTTATTGGCTTCTCGAGCGGCCGGATTCTGCTGCATGTCCTGACGAGCTTCATTCGGGGTCTGCTCTCGTTGAATGAGATACTGAGGCGGAACGATTGGAAGCAGTGCGTTCTTGACCATTGAGGTCGCCGATGTGTCCGGGACTACCCGCCAATTCTGCGACTGACCGTCGATCGCCTTGCCCTGATTGAAAGCAGTCTTGTAAGACTCGATGCTAGCCAGCGGATTACGCGTTGTCGCGACGGTAATCCATTCGAATGACGCGTATTGATTGCCCAACGAAACATCCTTCGTGACATCGTCTGGCGTCATCATCCCGGCCACGTCGGCGTGGCCGGGACGTGGACCACCTTTCTTGATTTCGCCACCGTACAAGTCGGGTTCGCACGGCGGCTTCAGTTCCTCACCGTTAATAAAGCGGATATCGTTGCGAGTAAATGACGCCTGCAGAGCAGCATTCTTGCTCGATTCAAGCACCGTGCCCAACATGGTGCCGTCCGTATCAGGTCCAGGTGTAAGTCGCTCGAACCGGTCGCGTACGGGCACCCGCGCCGGTGATGTGCCGACCAGCACCTTCTTGAACTTGCCTTTGCCGTTATCATCGCGCTCCATCCGCGTCCACATCCGCTGAAAGAAACGCTTGGGCGCAAGGGCTGTCATGGCTGGCATGGTCTTGCCACGTTTGGCGGCAGCTCCGTCGGCGGGCACTTCGTCTGGTACGCCAAACGTCCCTATTCCGTGCACTTTCTTGAGGCCGACCACAGTATCTTCAGGGCAAAAGTACAGATACACCTTGCCGCGATTGTCGCGCTCGTCGAATGTAATCCAGTTCTTACCGGTCCGGTCCAGTCGCTTTCCGCAGGTCTTGCTCCAGTTCGCGCCCGTTCGGCCAGCCGACCACTCCGCTGTGATCAGCAGGTCAGCCAGATCAGGAACGGTATGTGGTTCACTCGTCACCACATTGACGATATCGATCAGGGTTTTCAGCTTTCCGTGGCCGGTCTGATTGCCATCGTCTTCCGTCGCATAGAGGCTGTACGGCGTGTCCACCATGATGATGCAGTCGACGCAGCGCTGTCCCTGCTGCTTGAGAATCGCCTGTGCCAGCAGGGTAATGATCGTCCCCTGACTGTGGCCCATCACGGTAATAGTTTCATGCTGAGGATCTATGCCGTGTGCCGAGGCCAGCGCCTTTGGCTGGATCGTTCGAATCGTCTTGATGAGGTTCGCCAGTCGCGTCGCTGCCAGCACGAAATAGCGCCGGTCAGGCGCTTTGCCCGCAAACACGCTGTTCCCAGCCACTGCGTTGTGCATCACAAGGCGCGTTTTCAAGTCCGGCTCGAAACCTCGACCGTACATTTGCGGGATGTTGTTGGTTGCGTTGGCAAAGAATCCGCCGGCCTTTGCAAAGTGTGCATCGAGCCGATTTCCGTTGACATCCTGATACTGGCCACGCGTCATAAGGTTGCCGCGATCGTCTGCTTCCCGACTTTTGATGATGCCGGGGTTATTCAATTTGGCGATGTCCCGGTTGTCAACACGCACCCCCCAATAGAACGGAATGAAAAAACTTTTCGTGGTTCCAGTTATTTCGGTACGTTGATACAAATACGTGTCAGGATCGGACAGCACATCGCGCTGGCGCGTCGTCGGGCTCTTTGCAGCCTTCGCCTGCGTATATTGCGCACCATAGCGTCCCTCCTTCAAATCAGCCCGCGACAAGCGCTCGTTGAGCCCTTGACACAAGCCTTGCTCGACAACGGAATACACGGCACCCGGATCGTTCACCCCGTGAATAA
>NZ_LOWC01000006.1:0-805 GCF_001522845.1 Burkholderia sp. BDU5
GAGATGAGCGTGGCCCCGCATGAGGTCTTGTGCCCGTCGAAAGCCACGGCACGCCCGTCAATGCGGACATTCTCGTCGCCCTCCACGATCACGCAATGATTGTGTCCATCCATCGGGCACGTGCAGCGGTCGCCGACACAGGCCACCGCCCGCCCCATTACGGTCGAGCCCTCGCGACCGGTTTCGACGTGGCCGCCGTGCGTTGTCGAATCGCCGATGCGAATCACGCCGCGCATACGAGCCTCTTAGCGGAAAGGATTCAGATCCGGTTGCTTCTGCGTCGGTGGGCTCACCATTACGATCGTCGCCGTGCCGTTCGGCCGCCGATTGATCGTGGCGCTGGCTCCGCCTTCGTTGTAACCCGCGATCAAGCCGAGCCCGATCTGGACCAACGGCGAGCTGATGCCCGTGTTACCGATCCGGTGGCCGATATCGTAGCCCTCTTTCACGTCATCGAGACTGGGCGAGGACGGACCGCTTTGCGCGAGCGCCTGATTGATCGGCGCCACCCATGTGCGATCACCCGTCGTGTCGTAGAAGATACGTTTCGGCGTTTCGCCGGCCGGCAGCGTGCCGATTGCCTGCTGCCAGCCAACCTTGAGCGCTTCCGCCTGCTGCGCGGTTTTGAACGGCTTGCCGTGCGAATCGGTGAGCTTCACGTCGACGGGCCGATGCAGATAGCCGAGCAGCGGCGCGTTGTCAAATTGTTTCACCTGCCACGTCGTCCAACGCACCGGGATATAGGGCGTCGGCTTGAATTCGCCCGGCCCTTTGTTGCTGATCGTCTTCCAGAATTCGGGAAGTT